>CAYYKC010000034.1:0-22202 GCA_964471605.1 uncultured Akkermansia sp.
CGACGAAATCAAATTTTACAAAAATTCAGATTTCCCTCAAATTATAATTGACTCTGGAAGAATCGTTTGAAAAGCCTGTGAATAAAATTGTGAATAAGTCGGTGTATATCTAATCTTGCAGATTGATACTGAGTTAAGTGTAAATTTATTCATAATTGTGAATAAGTAGCATGAAAAGAAGACGGAGATGAGAGCGATAGATTTTGCCTGTTGTTTGCTGCTCAACGTGGCACGGGATTCGATGACTCCGGCGCTGCGGCTGACGTTGCTGTGCGTGATGTCCGGCTTGGAGACCTCAGAGGCGATAGCCGACTTCACGGGGTATCCTCCGGGCACCTGCACGAACATGCTGCGCACGCTGGAACACCGTGGCCTGCTCAAACGGGTCGGCCGGGTATCTGAGGTTTACCTGACGACGGTTGCCGGTAAGAACCATGTGCGGCAATTACTGGCTTTTGTTCACGATAAGCCATCATCATGAAACAGCCCCGACACCTGAGCATCGATGAAAAACGGGACTGGCTCGCGGAAATTTTCCGCGATACAGGCGGTGAGTACAGTCAGAGCGATAAGTTCAAAGCGATGATAGAGGACACGAAGCTGGCCATGATGCTGGCAGAGGAGGAAAAGAAAAAGGCGGAAAGTGCGGTGGAAGAGATCGGATTCAATCACCGATTGCTGGCGCATCTGCCCCCGCCGCGACAGACTGATTCCGCGCTATAGTTTTTGTCAGTAGGAAGACAGAGGACACACGGGTAACGGCCACGCAGATGGGTGCTGCGTGGCCGTTTTTCCTGAGAAGGGAAGCTAAAAACTCTTCTGATGGGGAAGTTGCAGGGGGGGGGGGAGATGTGCGGGCAATGCCCGGGAAATGTTCATCAGTCGCGCAGCAGGTTGCGTGCTTTGAGGGCGTCCCATCCGCCCTCCAGCGTATAGATGGGGGCTTCAATCAGGCCGAGAGCGCGGAGCTCGCCGGCAATCTCCTCTGCAGAGCCGCAATCCGCCGTGCAGAAGACGACCACGCATTCCCCGCGCTCCTGTGCCTCCAGAAGTCGGCCGATGGCGGCATCAATCTGCTGCTGCATATCCACGCCACGGCGGATGGGAAACATGCGGTTTTCACTCAGCATCAGCTGGTTGAGTTCGAAATCAGCCGCACTTCGTGCATCTATCCAGATGATTTTATCGCCGTAGCGGCTCAGCACCGTTTCCAGACAGACCCGGTTTTCTGGCAGTTTGTTCTGCTCGCAGGGCGGAAGCCGATGCGGTGCCATCCAGGTGGCATCTGCCCAGTACAACACCGCTGCAAGTCCCAGGATAATCAACCCCAGGCGGATGAACTGTGCAAAGGTGTCTTTCATACGCCCGGCATCATCTCATATTGTACCCGGAATGTCAACGGAATTGCTTGTCGGCTCAGCTGATTCTTCTGCGCGCGAAATCCCCCCGGGTATGCAGGATATAGAAGAGCGCACCGACTAAATTGACTCCTGCGGCCACCAGAAAAGCCGCGCGGAAGTCGAATGAATCGGCAACAATACCTCCGGCCAGTGTGCCGATACCCACCCCGACATCCCAGGAGACCAGCAGGGTGGAGTTGGCTGTGCCTCGCTGCTCCTTGGAGCAGATACCCATGAAGATGTTTTGCATGGCGGGGAACATGTGGCCGTTGCCCAGCCCCATGGTCAGTGCGGAGAGGTAGAAGCTCCATTCGCTGTGCACCAGGGCAAAGAGACTGTACCCGCAGATACCCAGCAGAACACCGATGGTGCCATTCTGCACGATTTTGCCCTGCCGCAGGGTGCGCCCGCCCACCAGACGCGACAGGATGAGCCCGATGGAGAACAGTAGGAAGAAAGCACCCGCCCCGTGGGGCAGCTGCAATTCCTCCACGCTGTACAGGGCGATATAGGTGGAGACGATACCATAGGCAACGGAGAAGCAGACAACGCAGCTCCCGGGGCTCCAACCGCTCCACAGTACCAGCTCCCGCACCCGGAACGGTTTGCGCGGCAGCGGTCGCGGGCGGCGGGGAAGCCGCGTGGTGGCAGTGAGGATGCAGCCCAGCACGGCCAGCCCGAAGGATACCCACATGAGCAGCCCGAAGTCGGCCCACCTGCTGTACACCATCAGCCCGATGGAGGGGGCAATGGCCGTGGCCACGTTGTTGCTGAGGCCGTAGTAGCCGATACCTTCCGCGCGTCTGCTGTAGGGCAGCGCATCCACGGCCACGGTGCTGTTGGCCACGGTGACTGCGCCGAAAGGCGCTCCGTGCAGGGTGCGTACCACCGCAAAGAACAGCAGACTGCCTGCCGCCAGGTATCCGCCCGTACACAGGGCAAAGAGAAGATAGGCTCCCACGAGCACCCGCACTCGGGGAAAGCTGTCCACCAGGTAGCCGCTCACAAAACGTGCCAGAATGGCCATCACGCTGTACCCGGCCAGCACCAGTCCAATGGTGTCCTTGCTCGCCCCGAACTCCGTGCTCAGGTACACCGGAAAGAGCGGTGTCATGAGCATGAATGAGAAATATAACAGGAAATTCGCGCCCCAGGCCTTGGAATAGGTCACATTCCAGAGTCGGGAAACCGCCTGCTGTGCCGTTGAGCTCATGCGGATTCCTTTATACTCCCCCAACGTGCTTTCGTCAAGCCCGGTCGTGGCTTCAAAACATCATTTGCAGGGCATCAGCACGGCTTCATAACCGAAAATATCAGCAAACATGGCACCCTTGGTGCGCAGTCCCATGTTCTCCAGCGTGAGGTCCTGCACATCCGGCACCAGCAGTTCCAGTCTACGGTTGTTGATGCGTACAGTAAAGGAGCTGATGCGGTGGGCATGGGCTCGCTCCATCGCCTCTGCCACCCGCAGCAGGGCAGCCAGTTTCTGCACCCGCAGGCGGTTACTCAAATCCAGTTCGGCATAGCTGCTGTCGGTAACGGAGGGCGGCCCGTGGCGATGATAGCGCGCCAGCAGCCCCACTATCTCCACATCCTGCCGTGAAAGCCCGAAGATTTCGGAGTTGAGGATGAGGTACTGGCTGTGGCGGTGGTGATTCTTGGGGCTCACATAGCCGCCGATTTCATGGAGGATGGCGGCCACGCGGAGCAGGAGTCGGTCGCGCCGCGTGAGTCCGTGCAGGGATTGCAGCTGGTCGAAGAGCGACATAGACAGCATGACAATCTGGTCGCTGTGTGCCAAATCGGCTCGATAGCGGTTGGCCAGCAGGGTGGAGAAGTGAATCACCTCGTCTTCCAGAGCGCTGTCGTCGCGGTTGGTGGTGGGCAGCACGCTGTCCAGAAAAGCATGGTCATACTCCTCTGCCGGGCAGATGATGGTGCGTGGCTTGAACTCACGCGCCGCTGCCAGAAAGATATGGACACAGGGCAGAAGATAGCACACGCTGGCATAGTCCTCGTGAAAGCGGGCGGTGCGCTGTTCCATGGGGGTGGCGGCAATCTGTTCCGCCAGTCGGGAGAGGCGGGCAGATGTCACGGCCGCTTTGCCGGTAGCCCCCTCCACCACTTTGCGGAAATCCGGGCCGAAGATGATGAGGGCATCCGGTGCATGGGGCAGAGCGCCCTCCACATCGTAGCGCATCTGTTCAATGGTGCCGCGGATATGCTCCCGCACCAGCACGCTTTCGCCACCGCTGAGGTCGGTTTCCGCGCGGGCGATGGTGATGCCGGTGCGGTGAGCGCCCAGACGGTAGTTGCCGTAGTGGGCGATGCGGCCTTTTTCCAGCACCAGCACGCGGGTGTTGCCCGGTCCCACGTGCAGCACGAGGGCGCGCTTTTTCTCCAGCTCCGGGTGCTTGTTGAACAGCGTCTTCACATTCAGGTACAGCAGGCGGGTCATTTCTCCGTCGTCCATGATTTCCAGCTGGAGACCGCAGGTAATCTGCATACGGTTCACCAGCGTGTCCATGTTGCGAATGTTGAGCAGGATGTTTGTGCCCAGCAGGCGTATCTGCACCTCTCCGGCCAGGCGGTACTCCGCCAGCAACTCATCATAGCCCCGCGCAATCTGCACGCAGCGATCCATGGTGTAGCGGCTTAGCTCCCCCTTGTTGAACACGTCCTGTGCCAGCTCCAGCGGTTGAGAGAGCACATCCAGTACCCGGTGTTCGTCTCCGTGGCTCTCCGCCACCATCATGGAGAGTGAGTCGGCGCCCAGAAACATCACCGCCTGCACTATCGGTGATATCCGGCCGTGCGCTTTGGTGATAATCCGGGATGCCGATTCTGACCTTTCGCTTTTCCTTTTGCTGCCCATAGTATATTTCTGATATCAGTCTATTCTGCAACAGACATCCCAATACTACACACCAGACCGTAGGCTTTCAAGAAAAAATTTAATAATAAAGATTGTCCGGGAGTGTGATGTGGAGGATGCGAATCGTGTGTTTTCGCGGAGTATGAGTTTCTTATCCTCTGTTTGTCTTGCCGGAGACAGAGCGGATGCGGAATTGCAGTACTACAGTGCGGGCTGCTGTGTGTTGCTGGAAATGCTCGCCTCGTTTGCCGGATTCAGGCGTGTATTTTTTGCAGAAAGGCACACAGGGCAGAATGCTTTTCCTCTTCTTCAGTCACGGGAGACACTTTTCCATGCAGCACCAGACTTTCGGATGCCGTAGAGAAGGCTTTTTCCAGAATATGTTTTTTTCCCCGGTGATAACCAGGCAGGCGCGGGGCACATCCGGCAGCCTGTCTCTGCGGCGGATGACGCTGTTATCGTAGTTCATGAGGCATCAGCCGGGCAGTTTATTGAGGGCCTCGGAAGCTTCCTCCGTCATTTCATACAGGGTGAAATCAACGGGGCGCGTGTAAGAGAAATTGCCATCGTTGGCAAATCTGATGACGTTGAGGAGATAGGATTCCTGAGAGCGAATCATGGATTCGTTGAACTCTGCGCGCCAGCCGGGAACACCACTCCCGCTGAAATACCAATTTTCGATGGGGCGATTGACATTGTTGATGGCCTCCAGGTAAGCATCCCAAGCCTTTTCCGCCTTATTGAACAGTGCAATTTCCACATCTCTGTTCTCCGGTTTCTCCCGGAGATAATCCTCCGGCGGCGGCTCGGAGCGGAAGAAGAGATTCTTCAGCATCTGTCCCATTCCGCGATATTCCCGTCTTTCGGGGCGGGGGATTGCCTGTTCCGCTTCCTTGTTATAAATAAAGCGCACGATGAATTGGCGGTATTGTTGCAGCGTTTCTTCCTCGATGTGGTGCAGCCAGGCATCAACCGTTCTTTTGGAGAAGCACTCCCAGTTTCGGAGGTTAAGCGCGTCTTCGAACTCGGTGGTGGCAGAGCTGTTATTGGGCAGACCTCCCTGAGTATAGTTTGCCCGGATACCGGATACCCACCAGTTCCCCTCGTTTTGCCCCATGGTGCAGAGATCCATCAACAATCTGTTCTGCAAGTACATGCGGTATTGTGGTACCAAATCAGATTTATCCTCGAATTGATGATTGAGTTCTTTGTCACGAATAAACCAGTCCAGAGAGGCCTGATAGGCTGCGCGGGCACATTTTACCAGTGCATCCACGCAGCGTCTGCATTCTGCGGCATCCTTTTCGACCTGCTCCTTGCCGTAATCCTGCAGATAGATATCACTGTGGAGGGTCTCAGTGATGAAGTGTTCCATATCTTCATGCAGAGCGAGGGCATAGTGGCTGAAGAATTCGTCTTCTGTCCAGGTCTGTTCATAAAGGAAACAATCCCGCAGTTCAACAGGAGTACGCAGCAGTTTTTCCACCCCCCGGGCTTTTTCGTACAACTCTCGTTTCTGAGCCGGGGTGTAGGTGGAATTCCGGGTAATCTCCTGCAGTTTGTTCCATTCCCGCTCCTCTTCCGACAGGGATTCAGACTCCTTTTCACCCCGGTTGTCCGGCAATGCAACAATGATTTCATGGTCGGCGAAAGCCTTTGGTAGTACTCCTGACATCAGAATTCCCAGCAGGCAGCAAAAAAACGTCCTCATGACCATGAGTGTGCCATTTCGGCATCTGTTTGTCAATGTGGAAAAAACTCACCAGATTGAAAATGACGCTTATAGAGCTCGCACGATGAACGCTGAATGGCGGTTAGCGTTCATGGAAAATGATGACTTCTGTCCCCAGCGGCACCAGGGGGTAGAGCGCAGCGATGTCCTGCGGGGAGAGACGGATGCAGCCGTGGGAGGCAGGGGTGCCCAGGTGGGCGGTGTCGGAGGTGCCGTGGATGTAGATATAGCGGGCGCGGGTGTTGGCGTTGGCAGCCTCCAGTCCGTCCAGACACAGGATTCGCGCCAGAATAGCATCCTGCGGTGCGCCCGGGCAGGGCCAGGTACCCACGGGGATACGGGCGCGGAAAAGGGTGTTCAGCGGGGCATTTTCCCCGTGCTTGGAACAGATGGTAAATCGCCCGGTGGGCGTGCGGCCGGATCCTTCCTCAAAGCCGGTGCCGGCCGCCCCGGAGGAGATAGTGGCGCGGAAGAGAACGGCTCCGTTTTCATCCCGGAGGAGGAGTTCCTGTCGGTCAATGCTGATGCAGATGGTGGGCATGCGGCTGTTGCGGAGATGGATGCACCCCCGCCCGATACGGCGGACGAGGGTGCGGTTTTCCAAGGTGTGGGGGAGAAGTCTTGTCAGTCGCCGGAGATGACGCGGGCGATGGCCTCTGCTGCATCCGGACGGGAGAGGCGGCGCATGGCGTCTTCCATGGCGGTGCGTTTGTCCGGCTGCATGACGGTGTTGTGCACGAAGTCATGCACCTTTTCCGTGGTCAGCTCGCTCTGCTGATACAGGATGGCGGCTCCGGCCTTGGCAAAGACACGGGCGTTGTGCGTCTGGTGGTCATCTGCCGCAAAGGGGAAAGGTATCAGCAGGGTGGCCTTGCCGATGAGCGACAGCTCGGTGAGGGTGGAGGCTCCGGAACGGGCTATCACACCGTCTGCTGCGGCATAGGCTGCCGGCATGTCGGAGCAGAAGCCCATCACGGTGATGTTCGGAGCACCGTCTGCCAGTCCGTTGACGCGCTCATAATCACTCTTGCCGGCAATGACGAGGTAGTGCACGCCCGGGTCGGCCTTGGCGGCCTCGATGAGCATGGAATTGAGGTTTTTCGCTCCCTGAGAGCCGCCCACTACCAGAATGACCGACCCCTCGGCAGGCAGACCGAGCTTTTGGCGAGCCTCGGCGGGGGAGGGCAGCTGCAGCAGTTCCTGGCGCACAGGCGTGCCTACCACCACGCAATCACTACCCGGGAAGTACGGCGCAGCTTCACCCATCCCCAGCAGCACCTTGGTGCACCAGCGGGCGGTCATGCGGTTGGATTTGCCGGGCATGGCGTTCGAATCATGCACGTAGGTCCGCAGGCCAAGGGCGCGTCCGGCCTTGACCGGAGGCAGAGAGGTGAATCCGCCCATGCCGACCACCACATCTGCTCCGGCTTTTTTGATGATGCGCTTGCAGCTCAGGTAGGTGGTGAGCAGCTTCCAGAAGAAACCGGGGGTACGCAGCGAGAACAACGGGGGTTTGGCAATGGCCGGCACGCTGTGGAACTCTAAATCACCGTATTTGCGGGAGGCATCAGCATCCACCTCCTTGCGGGAGATGAGCAGGGTGGGACGATGCCCCAGCAGGCGCAGCTGTTGCGCTACGGCTATGCCGGGGAACAGGTGACCGCCCGTGCCGCCACAGGCGATGATGACGTTGAGTGGCTTCTTTTCGCTCATAACTTGGGGTTTTCCTTGATGCGACGCCAGGGCCAGTAGTTCGGGGGGATATGCGGGGTATGCCGTTGGATGCTGGTGAGCAGTCCGATGGCGGCGATGGTGAACACCAGGTTGGTGCCGCCGTAGCTGATGAAGGGCAGAGGCAGACCGGAGTTCGGCAGCATGGAGGTGACCACCATCATGTTGAGCGCTGCCGGCCAGAAGATGGTACACACCAGCCCCGTGGCCAGAATGCGCCCGAAGGTTTCCTGGGTCTGGAGTGCCAATACGATACCGGCCACCGTCATGAAGGTGTAGAAAGTGAGCACCGCCACCGTTCCGATGAAGCCCCATTCCTCACCCACTTCGGCAAAGATGAAGTCCGTGTGGGCAAAGGGCAGGTTGCCGTATTTCTCAATGCCATTGCCCAGACCGACTCCGGTGATACCGCCTCGGGCAAAGGCCAGCATGGCAATCCATTGCTGGCGACCAGCCCCCTGACTGTATGCCTGCGGGTCGAACCAGGCCTCGATACGAGTCATGCGGTTTGCGCTGCTGGTGGTCATGACATAGAGCGCCAGCGCACCCACCAGAATGGAAAGCAGAATCAGCCACCCTCGTGCTCCGGCCACATACATCACGCAGAATCCCGACATGGCAAGTGCGGCCGTAGTGCCCATATCCTTCTCCATGAGAATGAGCAGCAGCGGAAATCCGAAGATGAGCCCGCCCGGAATGGCAAAGCCCTTCCAGAAGGTGCCGGCTATTTCGCGGTGGGTGGTGTACCAGCTGGCCATGGCCAGCATGAGTGAGATTTTGGCCAACTCACTGGGCTGGAAGTTGATGCCGAGCTTTATCCAGCGGGATTCACCGTTGATGGTAAGCCCGATTCCCGGTACGTAGCACAGGGCCAGCAGAATGACGCAGCCCACCCATATCAGGGGAACCCAGCGGCGAAGTTTGTGATAGTCGAACGCGCTGACACCCAGTGCCAGAGCCAATCCCAGCATGCCGAAAAGTCCCTGTTTGATGATATAGGAACTGCTGTCGGAGTTGGGACCCGGAGCGGGAGCACTCAGCCCGGTGCTGGCTACCATCACGATGCCCATGATGAGCAACAGGATGAAGCAGACCCAGATGCAGATGATGCTCAGACGCGTTGTCATGTATGCCGCAGGGTGAGACTCTTTTATTCGCCTACCTTCAGTTCGCGACCGGGCTGGATGCGGCGAGCATCCTTATCCGTCAGGTTGTTGAGACTGTAGAGCTTCTTGAGCGAAATCTTATACTTGCGGGCGATGACACCGAGGGTTTCCCCCTTCTTCACCACATGCACCGTGCCGCGAGCTTCTTCTGCCGCTTCCTGTTCCGCCGCTATGGCAGCCTTGCCGACTGCTGAATCAGCCGGTACGGGCACGTCCAGGAAAGTGCCGGTGAAGAGGTTGGCATTGGCGGCAGCGGAGGGGTTGGCGGCTTTCAGCTCATCCACGGTAATGCCGTACTGCACGGCGACACCATTCCAGTTGTCACCGGATTCCACGCGATGCTTGACGATGGCGGTGTTGGCCGGTTTGACGGGAGCCGGGGTTGCCTGCACCGGCTGGGGTGCGGGCTGTGCAGGAGCCACCACGGGCTGCACCGGGGTGGTGTTCTGGGTGATATGAACCTGTGAGGGCTGCGCCGGCGTGGGTGCAGGAGCGGGTGCCGGTGTGGCCTGCGGGGTGAGCACGGCATTCATGTTGACCGGGCCTGCCTCCGTCTGAGGCGGTGCTGCAGGAGCGGCCGGGGGTGGAGTGATGCCGGGTGCTACGGCGATGCCGGTTTGGCTCTTCACGAGCTTGCCGTGCATGAGTGCGCCGCCGATGATGACCACATGCACCATGAGCAGCCCGGCGATGATGCGGACGATGGTGGTGCTGCTGGTGCGGTCTTCCACCAGCCCGGTGTCGCTGTGGTGGCGCTTGGGCTGTTTCAGGTTTTTGTTGATGAAGGAATGGAAGATGCGTCTGCGAGGCTTGGCGCGGTCGAGATCAGAATTACGGAATGATTTCAGGGGGCTTCTTTTCATATAAGGGGGTACGGTAAATCAGAGGTTGAGGGTTTTCTTGACGGCATCGCGGAAGCAGTTGCCGCGTTGGACATAGCCGGTAAACTGGTCGAAGGAGGAGGTGCCGGGGGAGAAGAGGACGACATCTCCGGCGTGTGCCTCGCGGTGGGCCGCCTGCACGGCTTCCTCCACGGTCTCCACACGGATGGTGCGGCAGACGGGGGAGAAGGTGTCCACGAGCTGTTCGGCAATCTGGCCGAAGACGATGCAGAGCCGTGCCTTTTCTTGCAGCATGGGGTTGATGGCCGTGTAATCCAGACCTTTGTCCTTGCCGCCTGCCAACAGGATGATGGGGCGGGTCTGGGAGCGCACGGCCGCCTCCGTGGAGTGCAGGTTGGTGCTCTTGGAGTCGTTCAGCCACAGGATGCCGTCCTTTTCTGCCACCATTTCACAGCGGTGACCGGGCGGGCTGAAGGAGCGGATGGCGGCGCTGATGACGGCATCGTCCAGCCCCACAGCGCGGCAGGCCAGGGTGGTGGCCATGGCATTTTCGGCGTTATGTGCCTGTACCAGCGGCGTGCCTTGCAGCGGGGTGAGCACAGCACCGTTCTCCATGATGGCACCGTCTTCGAAATACAGCCTTCCGGTGTTGACCACGGAGGAAAAGCCGATGCGCTGCGGGGTGAGCCCGGGCAGCTCCTCGCCCTCGCGCACGATGGCGATTTGGTCGGCGCGCATGTTCTCGAAGATGCGCTTCTTGGCGTTGAAATAGTCTTCCACTCTGGTGTAGCGGTCCATGTGATCGGGCGCAAAGTTCAGCCAGATAGCCACCTCCGGGCAGAAGTCTGCAATGGTTTCCATCTGGAAAGACGAAACCTCCAGCACGGCGAATTCCGGCTGCGGCTCCATGAGGGCGACCTCGCAGAGTGGGTAGCCGTAGTTGCCGCAGGCCTTGGCGGTCTTGCCGGCGCTTTGCAGCACATGCTCCAGCAGGGCGGTGGTGGTGGTTTTGCCGTTGGTGCCGGTGATGGCGATGATGCGGCCTTTGTAGTAGTGCCAGCCCAGCTCGGTTTCGCCGATGAGCGGGGCGCCGTGCGCGGTGAAAGCCAGCGTCCACGGAATGTCAGCCTCAATGCCGGGGGAAAGTACCACGATGTCGGCCGCATAGGCCCTCGCATGCTCCTCCGTAGCGCCGGGGACAAAGAGGAGCTCCTTGTCGGCACAGGTGGCGGCCGGATTGGCATCGAAAATGCATACCTCACCCGCGCCGCGGGCTATGGCCAGGTGTGCCGCACCCAGTCCGCTGCGTCCGCAGCCCAGAATGGCTATCTTTTTACCGGTAATGTCCATGGAGAGAAGAAAAAAATCAGTTGTTATCGCCGGGGATGTCAGCCGGTGCGGAGGAGGTCGGTATCGTCAGATTCCGCATGTTGCGCTCCAGCTCGATAAGGCTGGTGAAATACAGCGTGAACAGCCCGAATGCAGCCAGGAAGAAGGACACAATCCAGAAGCGCACGCAGACCTGAGTCTCGCTCAGCCCGCCCTTCTCGAAATGGTGGTGGATGGGGGCCATGCGGAAGAAGCGGCGACCCTCGCCGTACAGCTTGCGGGAAATCTTGAACCAGCCCACCTGAATCATCACGGAGAGGGCTTCTGCAACAAACACGCCGCCGATTATCACCAGAATGAAAGCGGAATGGGTGCAGACGGCGATAGTGCCCAGCGCACCACCAAGGGCCAGCGACCCCGTATCACCCATGAACACGCGTGCCGGGTTGCAGTTGAACCACAGGAAGCCGATGCAGGCGGAGATGATGGCCAGCACAAAGCAGGGCAGGCTTACACCCACGCCGAATGACAGGGCTGCCGTTATCACCACATAGGCTACACCCGTAATGACGGTGCATCCGCTGGCCAGACCGTCCAGACCGTCGGTCAGGTTCACGGCATTGGAGGTGCCGATGATGACCAGCAGGGCAAAGGGAATGAAGAGAATACCGAAATCCACCATACCGTAGAACGGAATCATCACGTTGGTCACGGCCGGTACGCTGTTGTACAGGTAGGCAGAGCAGCCGATGGCGGCAAGAGTCTGGAGGGCTATCTTGAACCAGCCGCTCACTCCGTCCGTGCTCTTTTTGGTGATTTTAGCGTAGTCATCCAGGAATCCCAGGAAGGCAGTTACCACAGTGACCAACAGGCAGCACTGGGTTATCGGGCTGGTTAAATCGCATACCAGCAGCGCCGTCAGCAGCACAAGCCCGATGAGCATGAGCCCACCCATGGTGGGAGTGCCCACTTTGCTCTGGTGCTCCGGGGCAAGCACACCCTTGCGAGCCTCGCGGATGGGTTGGCCGGCCTTCATGGCGCGCAGCACGGCGATGAGCTTCGGGCCGATGAGGAGTGAACCGATGAACGGTAACAGCAGAGCCACAAGGACTATGATAACGGGGTTGATTTCCAGAAAATGCAGCATAACTTATGATTGTTTGGGATTCAGAGAGGGGAAGAGTTCGTACATGGTGCGCTCCATGCCGGCGGAGCGTGAGCCCTTGAACAGCAGGGCATCACCCGTTTGCATGAGGGTTTTCAGGATATCGGCGGCTTCTGCCGGGGTGTCCACACGACGGGCGGGTATCTTTTCCGCTGCGGCGCTGCACATGGCATCTGTTTCTGCGCAGGCGGCACCCACCACCACCACAGCGGCATAACCCAGTTCCGCCGCGCAGCGTCCCATGTCTGCATGGGCGGCGATTCCGCCTGTCCCCAGCTCGCCCATCTTGCCCAGCACGGCAATACAGCGGCGGGTATCCTTGAGCGCGGCCACGGTTTCCAGCGCAGCTTTCATGCTTTCGGGGTTGGCGTTGTAGGTATCATCCACCACGGTGTAGCCGTCCACTCGAAGGCAGGCCAGACGCCCTTGCGTGAGGGAAGCGGCAGAGAGTCCGGCGGCAATCTGCTGCGGGGTGCAGCCCAGTTTCCAGCCGGCAGCCGCGGCCAGCAAGCTGTTACTCACCATGTGAGCACCCGGCACGGGCAGGGCAATCTCCACCTCTTCCAGCCCGTCGATATGCAGGGTATAGGTGGTGCCGTTGGCGGTGCTGCGCGGGTTGAGCGCCCGCACGGCGCTGTCCTGGCCTCCCACGGGCAGGGGGATGCCCGTTGTCTGTGCGGCGATGTAGCCCGCAAAGTCATCATGCGCCGGGTAAATCATGTAGCCGTCTGTCGGCAGGGCGCGGGCCACGGTGCATTTTTCCTCTGCAATGGCTTCCCGGCTGCCCAGATATTCCATGTGGGCAGAGCCGATGGTAGTGATGATGCCGATGCGCGGGCGGGTCATGCCGCAGAGCGGGGCGAGCTCGCCTGCATGGTTCATGCCCATTTCCCAGATGGCTGCTTCCGTTCCCTCCGGGGTGGAGAGGATGGAGAGCGGCACGCCGATGTGGTTGTTGAGGTTGCCCTTGGTGGCCAGGGTGCGGAATTGCTGTGAGAGGACGGAGAGGCACATATCCTTGGTGCTGGTCTTGCCGGAAGAGCCGGTGAGCCCTACCACAGCCAGCGGTTCCAACTGCTCTCTCCACCAGGAAGCCAGGCTTTGCAGGGCTGCCAGTGTGTCCGGCACCTGCACCACGGTGCAGCCCGGTGCAAATTCACCCTCCACACGGGAAATGACCACGGCGGCGGCTCCCTTTCGGGAGGCATCGGCGGCGAAGCAGTTGCCGTCGAAGCGCTCGCCGGACAGCGCCACAAACACGCAACCGGGCGCAATGGCGCGGCTGTCTGTGGTGACCCCGGCGGTGATGGCGCGGTCGCCTGTCACCACGGCGGTGCCGCCCGTGGCTGCTATCAGGTTGCCGGTGGAAAGGTGAGTCATGATGGTGCGGTGTTAGTGGCCGGGTTTGCGGGAGGGCACGCTGATGCCCTCCGGGTTCTTCTCCTCGTAGTATTTGCGTACAACGGCAGAATCCGAGAAGGTAATGGTTTCTGTGGAGAAAATCTGGTAATTCTCATGTCCCTTGCCGGCAATGAGAACCACATCCCCCGGGCGGGCCATGGCCAGCGCGGCGCGGATAGCCTCCTCGCGGTCGGTGATGCGGTGCTGCTTGGCGGTGGGGATGCCGGGCATGATTTCATCGATGATGGCTTCCGGGTCCTCTGTGCGGGGGTTATCGCTCGTGACCAGGCAGATATCGCTGTAGCGGGCGGCTGACTCTCCCATGAGCGGGCGTTTGGTGCGGTCACGGTCGCCGCCGCAGCCGAAGACGGTGATGACGCGCCCGGAACGGCAGAGTTCCTTCATGGTGCGGCAGACGTTCTCCACGGCATCCGGGGTGTGGGCGTAGTCCACGAAGCATTGCACGTTGTTCACACTGCTGACCAGCTCCATGCGTCCCGGTACCTGCGGTGACTGAGCCAGACAGCTGATGGCATCCTGTATGCCGACTCCTGCGGCCACCACGCCCGCCAGTGCGGCCAGGCTGTTGGAGAGGTTGAATGCGCCGATGAGCGGGGTGCGCACCAGATAGGAGCGTCCCTGGTAGGTCAGCTCATACTGGCTGCCTTTCAGCGATACCAGCTTTGGTTCTGCGCGGAAATCCGCATCCGCCGCCGTGCCGAATGTGCGCACGCGCATGAGCGGGCGCATCTCCTCCGCCAGTCGACGCCCGTATTCATCATCGATATTGATGACGGCCACCGCCTTGCTTGCCTTGTCGGCAGCCATGCGGGTGAAGAGTTGCTTCTTGGCCTCATAGTATTCCTCCATGGTGCCGTGGTAGTCCAGGTGGTCCTGGGTCAGGTTGGTGAAGATACCCACGCGGAAGCGAGTGCCGGCGGTGCGCTGCTGGTGCAGGGCGTGGGAGGATACCTCCATGGCCACAGCGCGGCAGCCGTTTTTCACCATGCTTGCCAGCATGCTCTGCAGCTCTGCACAGCCGGGGGTGGTGTTGTGGGAGGGTGTGCGGCGGGCGCCATCGTCGTACATGATGGTGCCGATGAGCCCGGCGCGTTGCCAGGCAGCGCGGAAGATGGCGTTGGTGAGGTAGCTGATGGTGGTTTTGCCGTTGGTGCCGGTCACACCCAGCACGACCATGTCGTCAGAGGGGTTGCCGTTCCAGGCGCTCATCAGCAGGCCGTCTGCCAGATGGGTGTCCGATACCTGAATCCAGGCTATGCCTTTTTCCTGTGCCGTGGGGCTGACGGGGGTCTCTGCCACGATGGCAACAGCCCCGGAGGCAATGGCTCCCTCGATGGCGGTGTGACCGTCAAACTGAGTGCCCTTCACGGCCACATAACAGCAGCCCGGTACAACCTTGCGGCTGTCATCCGTCAGCAGGCTCAGGGGCTTTTTGAGAGAGCCGGTGACGATGGCTCCGGGAAGGAGAGAGGTAAGATTTTTCAGGTTCATAAAGATTAATACGTCTGTTAAAAGGTGGATATTTCGCGTGGGGAGTGTCAGTCGCTTGTCCCCTGTGCTTTTTCGGCCAGATATTGTTCGTAGGCCTCCGGGTCACTGGGGGTCAGATTGAGGGTCTGAATCATGCGCTCGGCTGCGGCGCGGAAGATGGGGGCTGCCACGGTGCCGCCGCCCGGGTTGCAGTCCGTGGGTTGCGGCTCATCAATCACGGTTATGATGACCAGCTTGGGGTCATCGATGGGGAAGATGCCGGCAAAGGAGACCGTGTAGAGGTAACTGTAATAACTGCCGCCGTCTTTCACTTTCTTGGTAGTGCCGGTTTTGCCGCCGATGCGGAATCCGGGGATAGCTGCTTTGGTGCCTGTACCACAGCGCACGGGGATGCCGTTTTCCTTGGCTCCGCGTGTGACGGTTTCCAGAGCAAAGCGCAGGTCGGCAGCTGTTTTGGAGCTTATGACCCGTATGCCCTCTTCCGGTTTGCACTCGTTGTATACGGTGCCGTCAGCGGCTGTCATGCGGTTGACAAGTCTGGGTTTCATGCGAACGCCATCGTTGGCGATGGTGGCATATATTGCTGCCATGTGCAGGGGGGATACGGCTATGGAATAACCGTAGGAAATACGGGAGAAGTTCACGACGTTGAAACCATCGGATATCATGCAGGGTCTCCCGCCGGGTAAGTCGATGTCTACGGGCTTATTCAACCCGAATTTTTCCAGATAGTCCTTGTACTTGGGCCAATTGCTTCGCATGGCGATACGTGCCGTACCGGGTCTGCTGGACTTGGTGAGCACACCCCAGACTGGCAGGTGCCCAAAATTCATTGGGCGATCGGAGATGGGACCGGCGGGGGGAATGTTGAAAGGCGAGCAGTCCACTAAAGAATTGATGGAGAGTAATTGCTGATCCAGACTTGAAGCCAGGGTAACGACACCGAAGGCGGCGCCGGGTTCGTAGAGGGTGTGGCAGCTCATATTGCATTCGCCCGTGATATCCTTTCCTCGGGAATCTTTGATGCTGCCCACTGCGAATGCGCCATTGTGGGTGATGACTTCCCCGGTGTTGAGGTCATACGAGGGGCGGTTGACCATGGCCAGAATATCGCCGTTTTTCGGATCCATCACTATCATGCAGCCGCGCTCTGCCCGGAATCGGCGTAATCCCGCATCGAGTTCCTCTTCCGCAATTTTCTGCAGATTCATGTCGATGGTGAGCTGTAGATTGAGCCCGGCTTTTGGAGTTGCTCCGTTTACGCCTGAAAGATGACTGTGATAATAGGCTTCCACGCCGTCTTTAGCCTTGTTTGTATGGTCAACACGGCCCAGTACGTGGCAAAGCTGCCGCGGGAACGTGTAGATGCGTTGAGAAGATGACTCTCCCTCTTTTTTGATGCTGTCGGCCAGGACGACACCGTTACGATCCGTGATAATACCCCGTTGAACAGGGATAATGGCCTTATCGCTGCATACATCGGCAGCCTGTTGTGCCGTTGCTGCGCTTCCCATTACCGCCGCACAGAGGAGAAGCAGCATTTGGGCTGTGCTGATGGGGTGTGCTCTCATTGTTTCGTATTATTGTCTTTTTTTTCGGCCAGATACTTCTCGTAGGCCTCCGGGTCACTGGGGGTCAGATTGAGGGTCTGAATCATGCGCTCTGCTGCGGCGCGGAAGATGGGGGCAGCCACGGTGCCGCCGCCCGGGTTGCAGTCCGTGGGGTGAGGCTCATCAATCACGGTCATGATGACCAGCTTGGGGTCATCTATGGGGAAGATGCCGGCAAAGGAGACCGTGTAGAGGTTATCGTAATAACCGCCGCCGTCTTTCACTTTCTTGGCTGTGCCGGTTTTGCCGCCGACGCGGAATCCGGGGATAGCTGCTTTGGTGGCTGTACCACGGCGCACGGGGTTGCCGTTTTCCTTGGCTCCGCGCGTGACGGTTTCCAGGGCAAAACGTAAATCAGCCGCTGTTTTGGAGCTCATGACGCGCACTCCTTCTCCCGGCTTACATTCGCTGTACACGGTTCCGTCAGCAGAGATGATACGGTCAATGAGGCGCGGCTTCATGCGAACGCCGTCGTTGGCGATGGTGGCATACACCATCGCCATGTGCAGGGGGGATACAGCCACGGAGTAACCGTAGGCGATACGGGAGAAGTTCACGATGTTGGAGCCATCGGCCATCAGACAGGCACCGCCGCTGGGCAGGTCGATGCCTACGGGCTTATCCAGTCCGAATTTTTCCACATAGCTCTTGTAATTGGGCCATTTGGCGCGCAGCGCGATGTTGGCGGCACCGGGGTTGCTGGATTTGGCGAGCACGCCCCAGACCGGAAGGCTGCCGTAGTTGAACGGACGGTCGTTAATGGGCTTGGAGCCGTAACCGACGGAGAAGGGAGAGCAGTTGATGTAGGAATGGATATTGAGCAGCTTCTTATCCAACGCTGCGGTTACGGCTATCACCTTGAAGGTGGAGCCGGGTTCGTAGCGGGTCTGGCAGGCGAAGTTGAAGTCACCCGTTACCACGTTGCCCTGTGAATCCTTGACGGAACCTCGGGGGAATGTTCCCTTGTGGGTGATGAGCTCTTTCGTGTTGAGGTCAAAGGCAGGTCGGCTGACCATGGCCAGAATGTCTCCCGTCTTGGGGTCTACCACTATCATGCAGCCGCGAGCCGCGCGGAAGTGCCGCATCCCGGCATCAAGTTCTTCCTCGATGATGTGCTGAAGGTCCATGTCGATGGTGAGCCGCAGGTTGAGCCCATGTTTGGGAGCCATGTAGCGGTCATCTTCATTGGCCAGCACCTGCCCGCGGGCGTTGTGGCGGTACTCGCGCATGCCGTTCACGCCGTTGAGGTAGCTGTGGAAATAGGCTTCCACGCCGCTCATGCCCTTGTTTTCGTGGTTGACGAATCCCAGCACATGGCAGAGCTGCTTGGGGGAGGAATAGCTGCGGCGCAGACTGGATTGTACCACCACACCGCGAATGTGAGCCGCTCGCAGGGCTTCGCGTACCTTGTCGGCGGTGTCGAAGCTGAGGTTGTTGGCCAGGATGATGCGATTGATGTATTTGCGCGGAGTTTCTCCGGTGCGGGCTGCTTCGGCATTATGAGCCGCCACTTCCGGTTGGGCAATTTTGTTGATGATATCCTGAGGGGTGATTTTATTGCCGGTGATACCGGACGCAGTTGATTGACGGGCGGCATCTTTGTTGCTGTTTTGCTTATTTCCCTTACTTTCCGGTACGTTCAGCTGCTGCTCTTCGGGGTCGGAGACAGGGTTCAGCTGGCTGCAGATAACATCGGCCACCAGTCGGTCATGCAGCCGGAAGTAGTATTCGCATACCTCCGGGTCGTAGTTGAGCATACGGTTACTGCGGGCATCCCCGGTGTCAATGGAGGCTTTCAGCTTTTCCTTTTCTTCGGCATTGACGCGTCGTTCCGCATTTTCCAATAATTTGGTTCGGCAGTTGCGGAAGACGTTTCTGCGGTGCTGCTTGACTTTCAGCTCATCATCGCCGGGTTTGATGGGGTCGTTTTCCTTGTATTCGTTCCATTCCTTGCTGTGAATGGCCTGATTGTAGGCCAGTCCGTCCACCACTACGGTGATTTCACGGAGGTGGTAGCGGTCTGCCACCAATTCCGCATTCTGGATGTTGTTGGTGAGGATGGTTTCGTGCCGGTCCATGATGATACCGCGCTGAGCCGGTATCGTTTCTTTGTCGATGAGCTCATCCGCAGCAATGCTGCTGTGATCCTCGGAGTCAATAATCTGAAGCTCCACGAGGCGATAGGCGATGCTGCTCGAAATCAGGATGATGATTACGCACAGCAACAGGCTTCTTCCTGCAAATGGAACTTTGGTTTTCAATTCCGTCGGTGGTGGGATTATTTCTTCGGAGTGGTCACGAGGCTTACACGAGAGCTGTCATCCATCTTCTGTGCCACCTCTATCTGTCCGAGGGTTATGTCCTGCAGGCGGGAATGCGTCTGTGCCAGACGGTCACGAATAGCCCAGCGGCTGGCCATTTCGTTGGTCTTGGCGCGATATTGGTTGATATTCATGTTGCACTCGGCTATCTCTCGCTCCAGGTTGTTGATAGCGGTTCTCTCGACCACCTGCAGGCTCTTGAGGGTGGCGTAGGTGATGCCGCCGGCGGATACCAGCAGAGCGACGGCTACCATCCAGAACAGGAAGCGGAAACTTACCTGGCCGGCGTAGCGGGTGGAAGGACGGGTGGATGCCATGGGGGTGATACGTGGTAGAGGTGATTAAAGTTTTTCGATGACGCGCAGCTTGGCGCTGCGGGAGCGGGGGTTGGCGGCCAGTTCGGCCTCTCCGGCGGTGATGGGTTTGCGGAAAACCAGGCGGGCGGCATACTCCGGGTTCGGTTGCGGGGCAGGCCACTCCGGACGGTCAATCTCCGGGCGGGTTACGCGGTCGAAGTAGCGCTTCACGGCGCGGTCTTCCAGACTGTGGAAGGTGATGACGGCGAAGCGTCCGCCGCTCTTCAGCAGGCTCAGCCCGCTTTCCAGCAGGGCTTCCAGAGCACCCAGCTCATCATTCACCGCGATGCGCAGCGCCTGGAAGCTGCGGGTGGCGGGATGCTGGCGACCCTTGCGTGGCAGCACGGTGCAGATGAGGTCTGCCAGCTGCGTGGTGGTGGTGATGGGAGCCTTGGCTCGTTCCTGCACGATTTTGCGGGCAATGGCGCGTCCGGCGCGCTCTTCTCCGTACTGCCACAGGATGTCGGCCAGCTCTGTTTCTGAAGCGGAGTTGACGATATCGGCTGCGCTGCGCCCGGCGGTCGGGTTCATGCGCATATCCAGCGGGCCTTCGTTCAGGAAGGAGAAGCCGCGCTCCGGGCAGTCCACCTGGGGGGAGGAGATGCCGATATCGGCCAGCAGGCCGTCTGCCTGCTCCAGTCCTCTCTCCCGCAGCAGCTCCACGGCGTTGCGGAAATTGCCGGGCACCACCTGCAGGCGCTCGCCGTAGGCTGCCAGACGCTTGCGGGCAGCGCGACGGGCGGCGGGATCCTGGTCGATTCCCCAGACGCTGGCACCGGCCTGCAGCATCAGTTCACTGTGGCCGCCGCCACCCAGTGTGGCATCCACCAGCACCTTACCCTCTGCCGGCAGCAGGGCATCTACGGCCTCGCGAGCCAGCACGGTGACATGGTGGAACGGCGCGGCGGTTTCGTCGCTCTCTTCGGGCTCAGGTTCCACCTCTTCTGCCAGCTGCCGGTAGCAGTCCAGTCGTTCACGGGCAGTAGCGGCATCCAACGCTTCCACCAGCGGGGTGCTGCACCATGTCAGTTCCGGGGTGGTTGCACTCAAACGTGCCAGCAGGGTATCAATGCCTTCTTCACCGTGCAGTTCCACCAGCAAATCAGCGCTGCACGGGCTCAGTTGCCAGCCCAGAACCTCCTCCTCTGCGTCCAGGGCAGCGGCCAGTTCCTTTACGCGCGCGAGAGAAAGACCCGCCCGGGCGCACGTAGCCAGAGGCGCTTCGATGGCGCATGCCGACAGCTCGTGCAGTTCCTCGGACAGCCGGGCAAGATTGCCGCGCGCTCCTTTCACGCCTGCGTCGCGCATGCGCGAGAGCAGGGCAGTGCGCTCCTGCTTCCAGGCCTGCAGAGCTTCTGCAGGCAGGGCACATGCCTCCCACATCAGCACCCGGTAGCAGATGCCTGTAGGCGTGGTGCCTTTGGCTCGGGTCATGGTGTGAGAATCGGTCATGATATCATGTTGAAAATCTTGTCCATGTCGGCCACCGTTGCCGGGCGGTTGGCCACCTTGAAGTTCTCCGGCTCCCAAATCTCAAAGTGCGGCCCGCGACCCACCACGGTGGCTGTTTCTGTGAGCTTCATATTCTCACGCTGTGCCTTCGGTATCAGTAGCTTGCCCTGACTGCTAACCTCTGCGGGGAAACAGCGCCCGGCAATGAAGCCGATGTAGCGGTCAATCTCGCCGGGGGGCATGTTTCGCGCCTCGCCCTGTGCGCGGATGTTGGCTATCTTCGCCGCAAAGGCTTCCCGCGTGAAACACTTAAGTATCGGGAACCCATCGCTGGATGCCTCAAGGATTGTCAGCTCAGCGCCTTGCACAGAACGCCAGCCCGCCGGAATCGCCAATCTGCTCTTGGGATCCAGCTTGCGTGTCACATTGCCTGTGAACAGTTCTGTGGAGACACTTTCCATCCTTTTAGTACACTTCGCGTCACCACCAGTACACTCCAATACACTCCAAAAGTCAACACTAAATTTCGGCAAACACCAAATTATTTTCAAATTTTTGTTGGGCGGGAACGGAATGGGCGTTTGGTGCCGCCGGCTTCGCTGCACGTGTTTCCTTTTTTACGTGTGCAGTCTTTCTGTATCAATCAGTTATTCTTCTTTGCGGAAAACTTTGTCCTTCCCCTTGCCGATGCTGATGACTTCCACCTTCACCTGACCTGTTCCGTAGGGATTCATGCCGATGCGGCGGCCGACCTCGCGGCTCAGGTCAATGATACGGCGTGTATGGAAAGGCCCGCGCTCAATGACGCGTACCTCGCAGCTTTTTCCGTTGCGGACATTGGTTACACGGATGGTGCAGGGCATGGGCAGAGTGCGGTGCGCGGCGTAGCAGGTGCCGGCGCGGAGGATTTCGCCGGAGGCGCTGCGGCTGCCCACTTGTCCGTAGAAAGAGGCTTCACCCGTCTCGGTGTACTGAAGTGCCTGTTCGACCGTCATGGGACGATAACGCACCCCCCGCGCCGTGTAGGGCTTCATCTTGAGCCCTTTCGGCACGGCAACGGGAGCCGGTTCCGGTTTTTCCGGTTTTTTTCTGCAATCAGTCAGCAGGGAAGCAAACAAGGCCGACAACAGGAGCAGCAGAATGGTACGTTTCTTCATTATCCGTATGTTAGCATATCTCACGCATTCAGGTAAAGAGGAAAGCCAACTAAGAGCCTGAAAAAGATGAATCCGGGTGCATGGGAAAGTTAAAATAGAGCAGGGCAGACGCATAAGGAATATGACAAAAGGGAAATAAAGGGGAAAAGCGCT
>CAYYKC010000035.1:0-21479 GCA_964471605.1 uncultured Akkermansia sp.
CTCCTCGCGGACTTTCACCGCAGTGCGCATATCGCGTCGGTCGTACACAAAAAACCGCGCATCGGATGATGCGCGGTTCTTTGTTGAACAAAGGGTTCGTGTAAGACGCTGAGATTAGCGCTTGCTGAACTGGAAACGCTTGCGGGCACCCGGACGACCGGCCTTCTTGCGCTCCTTCATGCGGGAGTCGCGGGTCAGCAGACCCTGCTCGCGGAGCTGCTTGCGGTACTCCTCATCAATCATGACGAGGGAACGAGCAATAGCGAGACTGATGGCGCCGGTCTGGCCGTGGATACCGCCACCTTTGCAGTTCACGAGCACGTTGAAGCGCTTCATGGTGTTGGTGGCGTAGAAAGGCTGCAGCACGACGTTCTGCAGAGCGTCGGTGGGAAGGTATTCCTCGAAGCTGCGGCGATTGATGGTAATCTTGCCGGACTTGCCTTCCTCAGCGGGGGTCAGCCAGACGTGGGCGATAGCCTCCTTGCGGCGGCCGGTAGCGTTGTAGGGAGTAGTAGACATGGTCAGAAATTAGGCGATGGTTACAGCTTCCGGTTTGTTGGCGGCGTGCGGGTGCTCAGCACCGGCGTACACCTTGAGACGGCCACCCTGAGCGCGGCCCTGACGGGTGTGGGGCACCATACCGAGAATGGCATGCTCCAGAATCATCTCCGGGTGCTTCTTGCGAAGCTTGGAGGGAGTGGTCACCACCTGATTACCCACGTAACCGGTGTAACGGGTGTAAATCTTGGCACGCTCCTTGTTGCCGGTGAGCACGACCTTGTCGGCGTTCACCACGATCACATAGTCACCGCAGTCCACATGGGGGGTGAAGATCGTCTTATTCTTACCGCGAAGCAGGTTGGCTGCTTCTACTGCAACCTGACCGAGCACCTTGTCAGCGGCGTCGATCACATACCACTTGCGCTCGATATCCTGAGCTTTGGCAGAGAAGGTTTTCATATTGTTTTCTTGATTTCCGGTTTAGGCTTTCGCCGTCGAACCCCATAGTTCGGGGCGGATACTCTACCGCCAATTCATCTGTTTGTCAACCGTATTTTTGAGAATTTGGCTTTTTTTTCACTTTTCGGGCCTTAAATTTGAAAAAAGCGCTTGCTATTCTACACTTTCCGCATTAGAATGGCGCGGCGCACGCGCGAGAGGCGCAGTTCGCCGCATGAACCTAATTATACGAAAATAATGGCAAATCCTCCGAACAGCCGCAGCGGCAAGCCGCAACAGCGCAACAATGATCCCCGCAACAATGCCCGCCCCGTTAACACTGCTCCCAAGCCCAAGGTGAAGGACGATGACGGCGAGGGCGAAATTGAGCTGGAGGGCGTGGTTTCCGCCGTGCTTGCCGGCACCATGTTCCGCGTGCGCGTTGCCAATGGTCATGAATTCCTGGCGCACATCTCCGGCAAGATGCGCAAGCGTTTCATCCGTCTGGTGGTGGGTGACCGTGTCAAGATTGAGGTTTCTCCCTACGATATGACCAAAGCCCGCATCACGTTCCGTCTGAACTGATTTCCAGAAGCTGATTTTCACGCAGAGCTGAGCAACCCCGGAGGTTGTTCAGCTTTTTTGTGTAAAAAAATCCCTGTCTCTGCAAAAGAGACAGGGAGAAAGTAAATCAGGAGCTCCGGTTATCAGAACTTGAAGCCCACACCCACGCGCACGCCGTTGTATGTCTGCTCATCGCAGCCATCGGGCTTGGCGTAGTTGGCGGTGAATTCGTATGCGGCGAAGAGCTCCGTCTTCTCGCAAAGCTGATAGCGTACACCCAGTTCCACTGTACCGATGAAGCCCCAGTCAGAGTCATGATCCTTGGTAATAACCTCTACGTCATCATACTTGTATTTAACAGAGGTGTTCGCAATACCGACATTCACAGCGCCGTACAGAGAGGTCTTCTCTGTCAGGGCATGCGTGTAGCGGTAGCCGGGCATCAGGTAGAAGCTGTGTACGTCCACCTCTTCTGTGCCACCCCACTCCAGACGCTGAGCCTCGTCACCGAAATTGTAGCCGAAGCGAAGTGTCAGAGCAGACTTCCCGCAGATGGGCTTCACCAGAGTTAAGTCAGCACCCATCACATCAATTTCCTTGGCAGGACCTACATTCAGCAGTTCCTTGGCGGCGGACTTGTACACACCGGCCACTTCGAGCGTCAGCGGGCAGCTCGGAGCGGGAGCGGGTGTCACAATCGGGGCGGGCTCACCGGCCATCACCGGAAGACCCAGCGCCATCGCAGCAAAAATAACTTTCTTCATCGTTCTGTAATGTGTTGGAGTTTATGTAGCTTCCGGATGGGATAACGACACCCTCCGGACTCTTTCTATATAACAATCCGACGACCTCGCGTCAAGCATTATTTAACTAAACTTAAAAATTATCAGGAAATATTCCAAGAAACAACGCAACGGGCACAACTCCGAAGAGTTGCGCCCGTGAAATAATCCGAATGAAAGGCTGTCTTTACCAGAAGATGATGTAAAGAGCCACGGTAGCCACCACCACGGCCACACCGAAAGCCTTGGCGCGGCCGGAGGTCTTCATCTCGATGATACCCTTATCCTGAAGCACCACGGACTCGCCGCCCATGAGGTGGTTGCGGATGGTCAGGATGAGGCCGACCAGGCAGACCACGATGAGGGAGTAGCCCATGCGGTTGAGGAAGGAATCACCCGTGCAGCCGAAGAACGCCACCCACTTGAAGGCGGCGAAAGCCACGATACCGACCAGGATACCGAGCCAGCCGAAGACGCGGGGGCACTTGGGCACGAAGAAGCCGAAGAGGAACACGGCGAGCACACCCGGGCTGAGGAAGCCCTGGAACTCCTGAATGAAGGTGAAGATGCCGCCGAATGCAGGGTTATCCAGGAAAGGAGCCACCACAGTGGCGATGACGGCGCAGACCAGCACAGTCACCTTACCCACGGCCACCAGCTGCTTATCGGAAGCTCCCTTGCCGGTAGCCACTTCCCTGGCCTTGTTGTAAAGATCCATGGTGAAGAGGGTGGAAGCGGAGTTGAGCATGGAAGCCAGCGAGCTGACCACGGCACCGAAGAGGGCAGCCAGCACAAACCAGGCCCAGCCGGTACCCGGCAGCAGCTTGCGCAGCAGGGTGGCGAAAGCGTAGTCATACTGGTAAGCAGCCAGCGTGGTGGAAACGGTGTATCCGGTGATGTCGGCACGAGCAGCAGCCGTTGCATCCTTCTCCACTTTCAGAATCTCAGCCGCTTTATCGGAACGCTCAGCAACCTGAGCAGCGGGAATGGCGCTCAGCTGGGCAGCCAGAGCATCCACGGTGGGGAGACTATCGGTAGCACCGACTGTCTGCAGGTTCTTACGAATCAGCTCCACGGAAGCGGCGGCAGAATCCTCACGCACCAGACGACTGGCAGCGATGTCGAAGATAACCTTCTTGCCTCCGGTGAGAGCATCCTTCTCTGCCTTCTGAATGATTTCGGCAGCATTGCTGTCGGCCTTGGCGGCCAAATCACCGCGATACAGGTTGTAGGCCAGGATACCGGGGATAATCACCACGAAGGGAATAAGCAGCTTGAGGAATGCGGCAAAGACGATACCGAGCTGGCCTTCCTCCAGGCTCTTGGAAGCAAGAGTGCGCTGCATGATGTACTGGTTGAGTCCCCAGTAGAAGAAGTTGGGAATCCACAAACCCAGCAGGTATACCGTCCAGGGCATCACGGGGTCGGAAGCCTCACGCATCATGTGCAGCTTACCGCCGATACCGTTGGTAGCACCGCTGACCTCACCGGCATTGAGGTTCAGCATGCGGTTAAGACCATCGCAGAACTGGGACCCGGTGGAAGCCATGGCCTCACCGGCGGTATTGGCCGTGGTGGTAGCGGTAGCCAGCACCTCCTGCGGCAGGGTATTGAACGAACCCAGAGCCATGATGGCGAAGTAGGCCACCACGCCGCCGCCCACAATCAGAGCAGCACCCCAGATGAGGTCAGTCCAGGCGCAGGCCTTCAGACCGCCCACGTACACATACACCGTGGCTGCACCGGCAATGATGAGGCAGCCCGTCGTGACGGAAAGGTCAAAGTAAATGGAAACTACGCTGGCACCGGCGTAAATCACGGCGGCGGTGGGAACACCCACGAGAATCAGCAGGTTCACGAAAGCCATGGCCACGCGGGCAACGCCGTTGTAACGCTCCTCCAGGAACTGGGGAATCGTGAACACGCCGCGCTTCAACAGCATGGGCAGGAAGGTGAAGGCCACAATCACCAGCACGATGGCAGCCAGCCATTCATAACCGGCGATAGCCAGCCCCAGCCAGTCAGCAGACTGGCCGCTCATGCCCACGAACTGCTCTGTGGAGATCTTGGCCGCCAGCAGGGAGAAGCCCACCCGCCACCAGCTAAGGCCGCGACCGGCAAGGAAGTAATCGGCAGCACCTTTCTCTTCTTTGTCTTCTGTGGCGGCACCGGAATCCGAGGATTTCCAGATACCGAGGCCGATAACACCGACCACGACCACACAGAACACAATCATCTCCCAGAGCGGGAGCACATCCGCGGTGGCGGCTGCAGCCCCGGCATCCTGCGCCATGGCGGCACCGGACATGAGGGCGAGCGCTCCGAACAATGTCATGAGTTTCTTCATAAGTATGTGTTATTGTTGAGAGTTTATGCCTGCCAGAGCACCCGTGCACCATCGCCGGGGCGGGTAATGAGGTAATCCGTCTCGATACCGAGGGCATTGCGATAGGCTTCAATCATCTCCTGCGCCACCTGCTCCACATCGCTGCTCTTGACCAGCGCCACGATACAGCCGCCGAAACCGCCGCCCGTCATGCGGGCTCCGTAGACGGAAGCTGCGGAGGGAATCGTATCACTGAGGCTCACCAGCGTGTCCACCTCAGCACAGGATACTTCAAAATCATCTTTCAGAGAAGCATGGGAGCTACGCATAGCAACACCGGCGGCATCCCAATCGCCTTTCTGCAGAGCCTCCGCAAAGGCGGCCACGCGCAGGTTTTCGCCGATGACGTGGCGGGCGCGGCGGTAGCAGAGGTCGCCGAGCTCAGCCTTCTTCTCCTCCAGCATCTCCAGAGTGGCTTCGCGCAGAGAGGGCACGCCGAGGATGGTACAGGCATCCTCACAGTTCTTGCGGCGTGCGGCATAACCGCCGTCGGCCAGAGAATGCTTCACGGCGGAATCAATCACCAGCACGCTCACCTCCGGATCCATCATGGGGATGAGACGGTAGGAGAGATCCTTGCAATCCAGCATGAGGGCGTGATCCTTCTTACCGTTGGCGGAAATGAACTGATCCATGATACCGCAGGGTACGTTTACAAACTCATGCTCCGTGGCCTGGCCGATGAGTGCACGCTCAGTCGGTGTCACTTCTGCCCCGCAAAGAGCGGCCAGAGCCGTGCAGGCAGACACCTCAAATGCTGCACTGGAGGAAAGGCCACCACCGCGCGGCACGTTGGAATCAATGAGCATATCCACGGCGGGAACGGAAATACCGCGACGCTCCAGCATGCAGATAACACCGCGCACATAGTTGCTCCAGAAAGGTTCACCGGGCTTGGTCACATCTGCCGGGTCAATCTCAATCATCTCATCCCCCAGCGCACCAATCCAGCGGTGCTTACCGGTGGGCGAGAGAGCCACCGCCACAACGTTGATGTTATTGAGAGCCATCGGCAGCACAAAACCGTTGTTGTAGTCTGTATGTTCGCCGATGAGGTTCACACGGCCCGGTGAAGCTGCCACCACGGACGGCTTGTGGCCGAAGTATTCTTCAAAGTACGGGGAAATGGTTTCCGCGCTTATTTCGCGTTGCTCTAAATCCATAGCAAAGAGCTTTTACCATATTCATTACCAAAAGTAAACCATAAATTCAGCAAAAAAGCCGCTCTGTTCCCAATAATTAGGAAACAGGCGGCCTGTAAAGTGGTAGAAACACCACCCGCGCGGGGTGTTTACTTTTTCTTGCAGGATTTCTTGGCGCAGCTCTTCTTTGCCACCGTCTTGAATACGGAAGAGGGCTTGAAGGACAGCGTGGAGGAAGCAGCAATCTTCATGGCAGCACCGGTCTGCGGATTACGACCCGTGCGAGCGGCGCGGGTTTTCATCTCAAACGTACCGAAACCGACAAGCTGAACCTTCTCTTTGCGGGCAGATTCGCCGATTGCGGCCAGAACAGCGCTCAGAGCAGTCTCTGCGCACTTCTTCGTGGCTCCTTCACCAAGCTTGGCCTGAATAACGTCAACAAGTTGAGTCTTGTTCATAGGGCTTTATCTTAGCATGCTACGTTCTCATTTCAAGAGAAAAAATAATGGGGATGCTCATTTTTTGAAAAAAATGAGCATCCTGCCCCGAAAATCAGGCACAGAATGCTCTAAATGCGGCATTTTGAGGGGTCAATTTACCATTTCAGGGCAGAAATAGCCGTTTTCATCTCACGAACGGCGGCTTCCAGCCCGATGAAGACGGCGCGTGAAATAATCGTATGCCCGATGTTAAGCTCCGTCAGGTACGGCACGGCGGTCAGTTCCGCCAGATTGGCCACCTGAATACCGTGACCGGCATGCACCTCCAGCCCCAGTTCATGAGCCAACTGTGCCGCAGCTGCCAGGCGGGCGGTCTCTACCGCGCGTTCCTCGCCCAGACTGTTGGCAAAGCGGCCGGTATGCAGCTCAATCATGGGGGCCCCCACCTCTGCACTGGCGCGCACCTGTGCTTCCTCCGGGTCAATGAACATGCTGACCTGACTGCCGTTCTTCATCAGCGCCGCCACCAGCAGACGCAATTTATCCGAATTGCCGGCGACATCCAGCCCACCCTCTGTGGTCACCTCCTGACGCCGCTCCGGCACCAGGCAGACGTAATCCGGCTTGAGCGCAAGCGCCACCTCCAGCATGGCCTCCGTGGCACCCATTTCCAGATTCAGCGGCAGGTTAATTTCGCGGCGTACGGCAAAGGCATCCGCATCCTGCATGTGGCGGCGATCCTCGCGTACATGCAGGGTGATGGAGTCCGCACCGCCCGCCTGCGCAGCACGCGCGGCCTCCAGCACGGAGGGTTCGGCATTGTGCGCCTCCGGCATCCCGGCGTAACGGGCCTGGCGCAGCGTGGCCACATGGTCGATATTGACACCAAGTAACATAGTTTTACAATTCTATTGGAAGTGAAACAAAAAGGGGCTCCCGGATTCTGACACCGGAAGCCCCCCGAGCATTGAAATTTCTTAGTGCAGGAAGTGGCGGGCTCCGGTGAACACCATGGCGATGCCGGCATCGTCGGCAGCCTTGATGACCTCCTCGTCGCGTATGGAACCGCCGGGCTGGATGCAGGCCGTTGCACCGGCATCGATAGCCGTCTGCAGGCCGTCAGCGAACGGGAAGAGACCGTCGGAGGCAATCACGCTGCCCTGCAGGCTGAGTCCGGCCTGACCGGCCTTCCACACGGCAATCTTCGCAGAGTCCACGCGGCTCATCTGTCCGGCACCGATACCAAGCGTACCGTTCTTGTCGGTGAAGACGATGGCGTTGGAGTGCACCTGCTTGCATACACGCCAGGCGAAACGCAAGGCTTCCAGCTCTTCTGCCGTGGGCATACGCTTGGTCACCACCTTGGCTTCCAGATTATCCAGCCCCATCACCTCGGCATCACGCTTCATGGTCATAAGGCCGCCGGGAGCGGTGCGCACCATCGGTGTCTTGCAGAACTCTGCCCAGGCATCCATATCGATGCGCATCACGCGGCAGTTCTTCTTCTTCTGCAGGATGGCGCGAGCCTCCGGTTCATAATCCGGGGCGATAATCACATCCGTGAAGATAGCACCCACGATGCGGGCCAGCGCCTCGGTCATCGGGCGGTTCATCACGATGACACCGCCGAAGGGAGCCTGCGTATCCGTCTGGTAAGCACGCTTCCAGGCTTCCACAAGGTCCTCGTCATCCTGACCCACGCCGCAGGGGTTGGTGTGCTTCAGGATACCGACGGTCGGACGGCGGAAGTTCATGATGAGAGAGGCAGCAGCATCCAGGTCCAGGATGTTGGTATAGGAAAGTTCCTTACCCTGCAGCTGGGTGAAAATCTTCTCGAAGTTGCCGTAGAGCATGCTGTCCTGGTGGGGGTTATCACCATAGCGGAGTTCCTGGCAGAAAGGAAGAGAGATGCTGAGGTTGGCGCGGGTGCTGTCCTCGGCGCGGTGTCCCAGATAGTTGGAAATAGCCGTATCGTAGGAAGATGTACGCATGAACACCTTGACGGCCAGCTTCTCACGCGTCTTGAGCGTGGTGCAGCCCTGGTGATTCTCCATTTCCTCCAGCACGGTGTCATAATCCGCCGGGTCGGAAACCACAGTCACAGCGCTGTAGTTCTTCGCAGCAGAGCGCAGCATGGAAGGACCGCCGATGTCAATCTTCTCAATAGCCTCAGCCAGAGTCACGCCCTCCTTGGCGATGGTCTCCTCGAAGGGATACAGATTCACGCAAACGAGGTCGATGGTGGGGATATTGTTATCCTGAGCCTGCTTCTGATGCTCCTCGAGGTCGCGGCGCTGGAGCAGACCGCCGTGCACCTTGGGATGCAGAGTCTTGACGCGGCCATCAAACAGCTCCGGCGCACCGGTGTAATCAGAAATCTCAGTCACGGGCAGCCCCAGCTCCAGCAGATAGCGGCAGGTGCCACCGGTGGAAATGAGCTGTACTCCCTGGGCTACCAGCCCCTTGGCGAACTTATCAAGCCCTGTCTTGTCCGACACGGACAGCAGAGCGCGTTGAATTTTTAACGTTTCCATGTGTTAAATAATTGATGTTCTCCGACAAGCGGTAACGCACAGTACACTTTTTTTCCTCAAAAAGCAAGCCTAAAAACCCGGGAGTATCTGTTTTACGCTTGCAGCATGTACCGGAAGCATGATGCCCCTGCCTGTGTGTGCCCTGCTGTACACCTATACTCCGCTACCGTGTTTATCATGCCGTGATGCTGCGATTCCGGCTTGCTGATTCCGGGCGAATGTGGTAGGCTCAGCGCCGTGAAAATTGACGCAGAGACCAGCCAGACGGACTTGCAACGCATCTACGACATGACGCTGCGGCGGGAGTTTCTCCGGTGTACACCGCTGAATCTGAAAGTATTTCTCCGCTACGCTGTCTTATTTCTGCTTTTTCCCGGGATGCTCCTCGGATTCAAGGCGGGTATTCTGGTCACTATTGCTTTCTGCGGAGTCCTGACAGGTATTCTGATTTTCGGGGGCGAAACCGCCTCCACCATTGCCATCTGTGTGTGGCTCGCGCTGGGACTGGCGGCGCTGATTCGCATCAACTGGGGGGTCATCCGTCGCGCTCGGGACGAACGCCGCCGCCGCGCGGTATACCGTCCGGCCACTCCCGGGCTGAAGCATGCCCGCTCTGCCCCGCAGAAAGCCGTCCTGAAATGGCATCCCGGCGAGCGCGGTAAACTTGTGGCGCGACTCACCGTCAGCGCACGCGAAAAAGGAGTCTGCGCCATGCTGCTGAGCTTCCGTGATTATGACGGTCGCCGCATCATGACCGGCGGGGTGGAGGGCACCTGTATCGTGCAGAGCACCGGGAAACCCGGGCAGGACTTCCACGCGCTCATCCTCTACCGTCTGGAGGCCGGCAACCACGAGCTATCCTGGGCCATGCCCGGGGACAAAGGACCGCTTCATGCGGAAATCAGTCAGATAAACAGACTGTAAAGCACAACTTTTGCTTGTCATTTCCGGGAGTCGGCGTAGACTGGTGGTGACATGAATGCACAAGTGGCAAATCTGAAGGCATACTTATTGCAACATTACGCAGCCAATGAATGGCCCACCCTGCTGGAACAGACGGAGAGCTGGGCGGTATCACGCCCGCTGGAGGGGCTGACCATTCTGGACGCTACGCCCGTCTTTCACAATACGCTGGCCAAGTATCTTGCGCTGCTTGCTGCCGGAGCAGATGTCCTGCTGCCGAACAAGCCCGGCCTCTGCAACCAGACTGCCCTCCGTATGGCGGAATCGTTCGGTATACGGCGTGCGGAAAAGGGACGGACGGATTTTGATATCATTCTGGATTGTGCCGGACAATTCAACCGCCTGCACCCCCGTCTGGGATTCTGCGAGCTGACCCGCAGCGGCGTGGCGCGGCTGGAGCGAGTGCACCACCCCGTGTTTGTGGCTGATTCCGGGCGTATCAAACACATTGAGACAGAACTGGGCACCGGCGATGGCTTCTTCCGCGCCCTGGAGAAACTGGGCTACACGGATTTGACCGGGAAAGCGCTGGTGGTTGTGGGATACGGCAAGGTGGGGCGCGGTGTCGTCAATTATGCCCTCGAACGCCGGATGCGGATCACGGTGGCAGACATCCGGGATGTTCGGGAGGAGCTTCCGGAGGGTGTCCGCTATGTGGGCATGGATGATTCGGAAGCCCTCACCTCTGCCATCATCCGCTCCTGGTGCACAGTCACCTGCTCCGGGAAAATTAACGCCCTGCGCCGCCGCATCGATGCCTCCGCTGTGCACAATTCCCCCGCGCTGCTGGCCAACCTGGGGGTGGAGGATGAGTTCGGTGCCGACATTGCCCCGTCGCGCGTTCTCAACCGCAAGGCACCGCTGAACTTCATTCTGGAGGAGCCCACGGCCATGCGTTTCATCGAAACCACCATGGCGCTGCACAACGCCTGTGCGCTGGAGCTGCTGACAGCGGATTTACCCCACCACCTCATGCCCCCGCCGCCGGATGTGGAGGAGCGGCTGCTGCGCATCGCCACCACACGGGGACAAATCGGTTCAGCCATCAATCTGTTACAGCCAAGTGCTGACGCACACCAAGGCGATTGAGATTGCAGGCGTGCGGCAGATAGGCTAATATAGGAGTATGCTCGGTAAGCTCATCTTTTCCATGCGAGTGTTGGTAACGGCGGTGCTGGCGCTGCTGTTCCTCTGCTGTGCCTCGTTCCCGGACTCCATCATCCCGCCCGACCCGGCTGCACAGTATGCCGAGGGGTTCACCATCCACTTCTTCCACGAAAAGATGTGGTTCTGGGCCATGCTGATGCTGGAATTCTGGGTGCTTATCGGCCCGAAGCGCAACCGGGTATGGTTCTGCGGCGTATTGCCCGTATTCATCACAGCGCTGCTGGTCTGGCCGGTGCTGGGGGCTGTTCGCCCGGAGCTGGTGCAGGCCACGCACAGTTACCAGGGTGGCATGCTCACCACGGGGCTGGGAATCATGGCTATCTATGTGGTGGCCGGCTCCGTTGTGCGGCTGGTACTGGCACACCATCTCTTCCCGGAATCGGATGAGCCTGAGGAAGCCAGCGGAGACATAGAAGTATCCGTACTGGATTCCCTGCAACCCCGCACGGTGGAAGAAATCGCGGCTGATCCGCAGCGCCCCGCGCCCAACTTCCTCTTCGGGGAAGCGGATATGGAGCGCGTCATCGGCTTCCGCGCCATCATTCGCCGCTATTTCCGGCAGAAGTATGTGCGGCTGACCATCCTCATCTTTCTCATCCTTCTGGGCATCGGTTGGGTGCTGCTCTACCCGCAGCCCACAGAGGAGGAAGCGCTGGCGCGGGACATGGGTATCATGTTCAACACCCGCACCCTCCGCAACGGGCAGACCGTGGCCACCCCCGCCGCCGTGCATGCGGCCTACCGGGTCATGGACTACATCTCCCGCCACGAGGCCTTTGCCGGCTATACCCCCGCGCAGGCCGAGCAGTGGCTCCGCCTCGACACCGTGCCGGAAGCCTACCGCCGCCAACTGCGCGATGAAAGCAATATTGAGCTGGCCTCCGTGGATAATTTATTTGAAAGCCGCACTCGTTTTCTCACCGTTACGGACGGTCGCCGTTGGGCGGTGCTCTACATCCGCACCAATGCAGAGGGCGACAAAATCAACGTGGCAGAGGTGCAGGATGCGGGGTGGAACGCCGTGGTGGATGACCAGCGCCGCCGCTTCGGCATGGAATTCGGCCGCGATCGTCTGAGATAACAATACCGTTTGATTATGCCCGCCTTCACCTATTCCCGCCGCATAGCCTTCCACGAGACCGATGCCGCCGGTATCGTCTACTTTGCCAATTATTTCCGTCTGGCAGAAGAGGCGGAGACCCACGCCCTCGCCTCGCTTGCCACGGCAGAAGTCTTCCGCAGCTTCGCCTACCCCCGCGTGCATGCAGAGGCGGATTACCACGCGCCCCTGCGCTTTTTCGAAGAAGTCACCGTACAGGCGCGCATCACCCGCATCGGCAGCGGCTCCCTGTACTGGGAGTTTCTCATCAGCAGCCCGGCAGGGCTCTGCGCAACCGTGCACTGCGTCTCAGCCCGTCGCCACATCAGCACCGGTGCCGCTGCCCCTTACAGCGAGGCAGAACGAGCCGCGCTGGCAGCCCTCCTGTGACGGCGCGGCTGCTTCTGCGCTTTGTTCACCTTGAGGTAGTCCAGGAGAATCGTGCTGAGCCGTTCGGCTGTTTCTGGCACATCCTGCACGGAATGATCAGCCGGCACGATTGTCTCTGTCCCCCAACCGATGTGACTGGACCAGTACGGCACCACGCCGTCGGAACTCTTCGGCGTATCACCTCGGCCACGGTCGCCGATGATGGAATGCGTCGGCACCGGGCGCACGGAAAGGTTCTGCAAACCTGTGATGGAATAGCTATCCGGCGAAAGCTGCCGGGTGCTGGTGAACCACTCCGTCATACGCTCCGGCTGCATGATAAGGCTGTCCTGCTGCAGGGTTGCGATATTATACACCTCACCAATCAACTGCTGTGGCAACTTCACCAGCCTGATCAACCAGTTCACTATCCTGTAGGTGGCCATGGGAGCACCACGATGCGGCGTGGCCAGATACACCACCATGCCTGCATTCACGGGACGGAAAAAATAATCCGTGCGAAATGGCTCCAGTCCGTCGGGCAGCGGCTTATCCACATACTCCGGACGAATATATTGCTTCATCTTATTGCTGCGGAATGACCCCTCGGCCTTTTCCAGCATCTTCCAGGGTTCCACACACTGACTGTAGCGCGTAATCAGGCCGCCCATGGAGTGCCCCACCACCACCATCTTCTCCCAGTTCTGATTCTTTTTCTCCGGGTCCAGCTTCTCACGGGCGGCTTTCAACGCCTTGCGGTATTCATCTGCGGACAGCGTCCAGGCCACACCCGTAGGATAATTGAAATACCAGAACTGGTAATTGTTGCGGATTTCGGGATGGGCCATCAAGCGGTTCACCAGGTTGTTGAACGTGCTCGCGCTGGACATAAGGCCGTGCGTCAGAATCACGGGTATTCTATTCGGGTTGTAGCGCTCCATGCAGGTGAGCCCCGCGGTGTCGCGCAACTCCTGCGGCTGCAGCATCCCCAGCAGGCGGTCATCTTTCACCTTGGTCAGCGACCAGTATACCTCTATAGGAGCAGAGAAATCCGCCGCAAGCACGTAGTTGTATTTCCCTACGGGCACGGATTCCGTCTGCAAACGCTCCACCAGATGCAGCTGCGGTCTCTTCGACGGCTTATCCGGAAAAATCAGCAAGGCCGTCAACGTGCTCACTGTCCCGCGATGGCGGAATCCCACCACTCTGTCCGTCTGCTCCACCTTTTCCGCCGGAATCACACCGACAATGGGTACCCCCAGACCGCGAATGCTCACTCGCTCCTCCAGCTCCTCAGGCTCAATTTCCACCGCAGGCACCATATCATCATACACCACCCGTAAGGGGCGATCCGCACGCTTTCCGGCATAGAACAAATCTACATTTTTCGGGCTCAAATCCACCTTATCATCCAGAGCTTCCAGCGCATCAAGGCGAAGCCGCTGCACCAGCGTCATCAGCTTTTCGTTGTATCGCTCCAGGGCAGCACCTCTTTCTTCTTCGCTCGCGCGGGAGCTCTTCAGGATGTCCCACTCCGTGCGAATCGAATCTATCAGGGCGGCATCACTCTGCTCACTGCGGCTCACCGCAGGCTGCTGCGGCGTGGGAATCAGCGGTGTGGCACAGCCCACCCAGGTGAAAGCTACCAGCAGCATGAGCCAAAGACGCATCTGTTTCAACATACTCAGCCTCTTCATTTGCTCACTAAATTATCATCCCTGAAATAATTGTCAAGATTTAACAAATCTATCTTTCCAAACCATGCCCAATAGTTCCGAACGAAACCCGGAAAACTATTAGAGCATCCGCGCAGTTAACATCTCGTCTAACGCGGCGGCATCGGTCAGAATAGGCCGCAGCATGAATACTGACAAAAAACTGACCACGGCCGCCGGTGCTCCGGTGGCGGATAATAACAACACTCTCACCGCCGGGCCGCGCGGACCGCAGCTCATGCAGGATGTGTGGTTTCTGGAGAAGATGGGCCACTTCAACCGTGAGGTTATCCCGGAACGCCGCATGCACGCCAAAGGCGCCGGGGCATTCGGCACCTTCCGCGTGACAAACGATATCACCCGTTACACACGGGCGGCCTTATTCAGCCGCATCGGCAAGGAAACGCCCGTCTTTGTGCGCTTTTCCACTGTGGCAGGCGAACGCGGTGCCGCTGATGCGGAGCGGGATATCCGCGGGTTTGCCGTCAAATTCTATACGGAGGAAGGCAACTGGGATTTGGTCGGCAACAATACACCTGTCTTTTTCCTGCGTGACCCGCTCAAATTCCCGGATCTGAACCACGCCATCAAACGCGATCCCCGCACCGGGCTCACCAACCCCACCGCCAACTGGGATTTCTGGACCAGCCTGCCGGAAGCTTTTCACCAGGTCACCATCGTGATGAGCGACCGCGGCATCCCAGATGGCTACCGCCACATGCACGGCTTCGGCAGCCATTCCTTCTCCATGCTTAATGCCGCCAATGAGCGGGTATGGGTCAAGTTCCACTGGATTTGCCAACAGGGCATCCGCAACCTGACGGATGCTCAGGCAGCAGCCATTATCGCCAAAGACCGCGACAGCTCTACGCGCGACCTCTTCGACGCCATTGAGCGCGGTGAATATCCCTGCTGGAAGCTCTGTATCCAGGTCATGACTCAGGAGCAGGCTCGCAACACCTCCTACAACCCCTTCGACCTCACCAAAGTCTGGCCGCACGGTGACTTCCCGCTCATCGAGGTGGGAGAAATGGAGCTCAACCGCAACCCGGAAAACTATTTTGCCGATGTGGAACAGGCCGCCTTCAATCCGGCACATGTGGTTCCCGGCATCGGATTCTCACCGGATAAGATGCTGCAAGGGAGGCTCTTTGCCTACGGCGATGCCCAGCGATACCGCCTTGGCGTCAATCACATGCAGATTCCCGTGAATCGGCCTAAATGCCCGTATCATTCCTATCACAAGGACGGGCAGATGCGTACAGACGGCAACAACGGTGCAGCTATCAACTATGAACCCAACAGCTTCGGTGAATGGAAAGAGCAGCCCGAGTTCCGGGAGCCACCCGTTGAGGTGAACGGCCCGGGCGACCACTGGGACTTCCACGCAGATGATGCGGACTACTACTCCCAGCCCCGCGCGCTCTTCCGGCTCATGACCCGCGCCCAGCAGCAGGCCCTCTTCGACAACACCGCACGCGCCATGGAAACCGTGCCGGAGTTCATCAAACGCCGCCACATCGACCATTGCCTCGCCTGTGACCCTGATTACGGTATAGGTGTCGCCCGTGCCATGGGTATCGAGCTGCCGATGTGATTGATACCCATCAGCCGAGTTTTCGGCGGGTGACAAGGTAGACCTTATCGCCGTGGCGTACCTTTTGCGGCACGGCGATGAGGGCGGTGGCTCCCTTGGGCGCAGTGGGTACAATCTGCGTGATGCCATTTTCATCATCGCAGCGAACCTCGGGCACGGTCACGCGGACGATACCAGTGGTGCAGCCGGTGATTTCTATTTTATCACCGGGGGAAACGGGCTCCGCCTCCAGCCGAATTTGTGCCACGCCGGCTTTGGCGTACCAACGCATGACACGGCCCATGTGGCGGCGCTGCTCCAGCGCCAGGCTGTTGGAGCAGCCGCTCCAGGTGTCCCATTCCTCGCCCAGATAATACCCTCCGTGCCAGAACTGGCGGTTGAACACATGCTGCAGGCGTTCCTCCCATACAGCCACTTTTTCCGGGCTCCAGGTACCGGCGGCGCAATCCGTCACCGCTTCCTTGTACACCTGAGTCACGGTGGAGACATAGGCCTCTGAGCGACCGCGTCCTTCCAGTTTGAATACGGATACCCCGGCCTCTACCAGCTGGTCAATCACGCGAATGGTACAGATATCCTTCGGCGACATGATATACTGGTTATCGATGTCCATCTCAAAGCCGGTCTCCGTATCTGTGACGCGGTATTTACGGCGGCAGAGCTGGTAACACTGCCCGCGGTTGGCGCTGCGATTGTAGGCCGCCAGACTCATGCCGCATTTACCGGAGATACCGATGCAGAGAGCACCGTGGGCAAAGATTTCGATACGCACCAACTCACCGGATGGTCCGGTGATATTTTCCCGACGAATGGAATCAATAATATGGCGAATCTGGCTGAGCTTCAGCTCGCGTGCCAGCACCATCACATCTGCATAGGCGGCAAAGAAGCGGACGGAGCCCATATTACAGACATTCGCCTGCACCGAGATATGCACCTCCAGGCCGATGCTGTGGGCATAGGCAATCACGGCAAGGTCTGCGGCAATGACAGCATCCACCCCGGCAGCCTTTGCATCCCGCAGCAGCTGTTGCATGGCCTCCAGCTCCTCATCATAGATAATCACATTGCAGGTCAGGTACGCTTTGGCCTTGCAGGCATGGCAAAGGCGTACCACCTTCGGCAAATCCTCCGGCTGAAAGTTCACCGTGGAGCGCGCGCGCATGTTGAACATTCCCACGCCGAAATACACACTATCCGCCCCGGCTCGCAATGCCGCAGCCAGCGATTCATATGACCCCGCCGGAGCCATGATTTCCAATTCCTGCATGCGCGGGAGTGTAGCGTGTATTCCCTGCTCGGTCAAGACATTTCAACTGTCGGCTTCCCCGATGCAAGAAATGATGTGAAAAAAAATGAAAAAGATTTGAACGATTAGCTCTCTCGCCGTGTCTCCACATTCAGATGACCCGCGAGTGCGGGTTCCTGCCAACGAGAGGCAGGTGTTCTTTTTCATGTAGTTTCAGAGTTGATTGTGCAAAGGCAGGCGTCGGGAGACGCCTGCCTTTGTTTTTACTCAACAATTAAAGAAAAAAGAGGTGCGGAAGTCACGGTATCTCCGTAAAACTTCCGCACCTCCTCCGAAACAAAAGTGATTACTTGCAGCACATATCGCTGCGAAGCTTCTCTACTTCTTCTTTCCTGCCGAGATAACGGCCAAGCTCAAAGCCGAACTCCAGAGCGGCGCCGGGGCCGCGGCCGGTTACAATGTTACCATCGGTCACGGAGGGACAATCGCAAACCTCAGCAGCAGAGGTGAGTTCCGCCTTCACGGAGGGATAGCAGGTCACCTTGCGCCCCTTAATGACACCGGCGGCTTCCAGCGCCAACGGAGCCGCACAGATGGCGGCCACGAGCTTACCCTCCTCATGCATCCTGCGGACAATGGAGAGCACGGCAGGGGTATCGCGCAGCGTCCAGGATGCGGGACCACCCGGCAGAATAACGCCGCTGTAAAGCGCGGGCTCCACGTCCACCACCAGCATTTCGGCCGACATGAGCAGGCCGTGCGCCCCCTCCACGCTGCGGCCTGTCAACCCGGCCGTAACGACCGGTATATTCAGGCGGCGCAGGATATCAATGGGTGCCGTCAGCTCGATTTCCTCAAAGCCGGGAGCCATGATAACAAGTATCGGATTCATACGCGGGCGAGCGGTTTAGTTGTCTTCCAGAGCAGCCTGCGCGGCAGAGATACGAGCCGTGGGCACGCGGTAGGGCGAGCAGGACACGTAGGTGAGACCGATGCGGTGGCAGAACTTCACAGAGGCAGGGTCGCCGCCGTGCTCGCCGCAGATACCAATCTTCATTCCCGGGCGGGTCTTGCGGCCCAGCTCCACGCCGATTTCCATGAGCTTACCCACGCCCTTCTGGTCGATGCTGGCAAAGACGTTGCGCCCGATGATTTCCAGGTTCTGATATGTGCCGAGGAAAGCGCCGGAGTCATCGCGGCTCATGCCGAGACCGGTCTGGGTCAGGTCATTGGTACCGAAGGAGAAGAACTCAGCATTCTGAGCAATCTCATCGGCGGTGACACAGGCGCGGGGAATCTCAATCATGGTACCCACGCGGTAGGATACGCGACGTCCCTTCTCCTCGAACACCTCTTCGGCCACGCGGTCGATGATAGCTTTCTGCAGCTCCAGCTCCTTGTTGAAGGCCACCAGCGGCACCATGATTTCCGGGCGCACCTCGAAGCCCTCTTCCTCCATCACTTCAATGGCAGCCTCAAGGATGGCGCGTGCCTGCATTTCCGTGATTTCCGGGTGGTCGATACCGAGGCGGCAGCCGCGGTGACCGAGCATGGGGTTGAACTCATGCAGCTCAGAAACGCGGTGCATGATGAACTCTACGGGCATGTTGAACTTCTTGGAGAGGTCAAGCTGCTGTTCCTTGGTCTGGGGCAGGAATTCATGCAGGGGCGGATCCAGCAGACGGATAGTAGCGGGACGCCCGGCCAGCGCCTTGAAGATACCCTTGAAGTCGCTCTTCTGGAACGGCAGCAGGTTCAGCACAGCCTCGCGGCGCTCATCCATGCGCTGGGAGAGAATCATGCGGCGCATGAAGTCGATACGGTTGCCGTTGAAGAACATGTGCTCCGTGCGGCAGAGGCCGATACCCGTGGCACCGAAAGCAATAGCGGCAGCGGCCTGCTCCGGAGAATCGGCGTTGGTGCGCACCTTCAGGCGAGCCAGACGGTCGCACCACTCCATCACGCGGGCAAAGTCGCGGTAGGTGCGGCTGTCCTCCGGTTTCATGGTTTTCTTGATGAGCACCTGCACAATTTCGGAAGGAGCGGTCGGCAGCTTGCCGGCATACACCAGACCCGCCGTGCCGTCCAGTGAGAGGTAATCACCCTCGTGGTACACCACACCACCGATGGTGATGGTGCGCTCCTGATAATCGATGGCCATCTCGCTCACGCCGCAAACGCAGACCTTACCCATCTGGCGGGCAACCAGAGCCGCATGGCTGGAAAGGCCGCCGCGAGCCGTCAGAATGCCCTCGGCAGCAATCATACCACGCAGGTCTTCCGGGGAGGTTTCCAGACGCACCAGCAGCACTTTCTCGCCACGCTTGGTGGCCTCCACGCAGCGGACGGCGTTCAGGTAGAAGCGGCCGGATGCGGCACCCGGGCCGGCGTTGAGGCCCTTGGCGATGCACTTGACGTTGCGCAGTGCGCTGTCATCGAAAATGGGGGCGAGCACCTGATCCACCTGGTCAGCAGGAATGCGCTTCACGGCAGTCTGCCAGTCAATGAGGCCCTCACGCTCCATATCGCAGGCAATGCGGAAGGCGGCAATACCGGTACGCTTGCCGTTGCGGGTCTGAAGCATGTACACCTTCTTGTCCTGAATCGTGAACTCGAAGTCCTGCATATCGCGGAAGTGGTTTTCGAGCGTCTTGCGGATGCCGCAAAGCTCCTCGTAGGCACTGGGCATCACCTCTGCCAGCTTGCCGACCGGCTCAGGAGTGCGTACACCGGCCACCACGTCCTCACCTTGGGCGTTCATGAGGAATTCGCCGTAGAATTCATTTTTGCCGATGGCAGGGTTGCGGGTGAAAGCCACGCCGGAACCGGATTCGTTGGAGGTGTTACCGAACACCATGCACTGCACGTTCACCGCAGTACCCCAGTCGGCAGGGATGCCGTACTTGGCGCGGTAGGTGATGGCTCGCTCGTTGTTCCAGGAGCCGAACACGGCACCGATAGCCCCCTTGAGCTGTTTCCAAGGATTGGCCGGGAAATTCTGCCCGGTACGACGCAACACCAGGGTCTTGAAGCGCTTCACCAGCTCGCGGCTGTCATCCGCCGTCAGCTCTGCATCGGAGATATCGCGGCCATAACGCTCATTCTTGAGTGCGTGAATCTCTGCCTCAAATGGCTCCATATCCTCACCCTCAGACTTCTGCACCCCCATCACCACATCACCGTACATCTGCACAAAGCGACGGTAGCAGTCCCAGGCAAAACGCGGGTTCGAGGTAGCGGCTGCCATGGCCTCCACGGTCTCATCATTCAGGCCCAGATTCAGGATAGTGTCCATCATGCCGGGCATGGACTCCCGGGCACCGGAGCGTACGGACACCAGCAGAGGCATGGCTGCCGTATCGCCGAACTTGCGCCCCACCAGCTCCTCCATGCGGGCAATGCCATTCTTCACCTCATCCTCCAGCTCTGCCGGGTAGGTGAGAGCGTTATCGTAATAGTAGGTACAAACTTCCGTCGTGATGGTAAATCCGGGAGGCACGGGCAGACCGATGCGGGCCATCTCTGCCAGATTAGCGCCCTTACCGCCCAGAAGGGCCTTCATGCTGCCGCTGCCATCGGCGGTTCCGCCGCCGAAATGATATACAATTTTACTCATGATAGTACTACGTATGCTGTTCAGAAAATGATTGGACAGCATACAGTATCGGGAGGATCTCTGTCAAGCACTCCCTCTGCCACAGGCGCATCCGTCGGTGCCCTGTTGTGTCATGCGGTGGGAAAAACGAACAGTTCCGCTGCGCGGCACCCGCATTTCGGGTTTTCGGAAACCTGCAACTCCCTCAGCGCTGTCCCCATACGTGCAGCGGTATCATCGGGCATCATCACCGAGAGTCGGCAGGCGCTGGTGTCATACTTGAAGAAAGTTTTGTTTTCCTTGTAGTGCTGCCAGGCACTGCTGAGCTTTTCGCAGAGCTCCTCCGGCAGCGCCAGATAAATGCGAAACTTACTCTCATCGCCGTCCATGCCGCGCTGCCGCACCGTTACCTTGATTTCGTAGAACGTTTCTCCGGCTTCGGTGGCATACTCCTCTCGCACCTCGCAGTTCTGCACGCCGCGCAAACGGTAGATTCCGCTCTTGCGGGCATCATCGCGCATATCCGCCAGAATTTCACGGTCGCCGTCAATAAAGATGAAATCGCTCAGGATAATCTCTGCCTTCATGTTGTCAGTCTACACAGTCTGCGGCGGATTGTAAAGTGTAATCTGACAAAAATTGGGCTTGACCCGACGCGAAAGCTATGGCACACTTCCCCTGCCGCCGGGCCCCCCGGATGTGCGGCTGGAAAACCCCGCCAGGACCGAGAGGTAGCAACGGTATTCAGACCTCACTTGTCGGGGTGTGCCCGTCGGCTTTTTTGTGCCGGCCTCGACCGTTTACTACCTTTTACGAGTAATTCTGCGCGCTTGTACGCCATCTGAGAACTTTTTCTTTCACTTTTTTGCAAAAAATTCAAAAAAACGGTGAATTGCAAGTTCAAATGCAACACTTTTTGAAAAAAATGCACTCTTAGT
>CAYYKC010000036.1:0-20403 GCA_964471605.1 uncultured Akkermansia sp.
CGCAGGCGAAACGGCGTTTCCTCGTTGGGTTCGATTTTTTTTGAGGCAATGCGATTGAAAAGGAAAATAAAAGACAGACGGAATATAGACTTGAGTTAGATGCGGTTTCGGTGTAGAATTGCGCCCGCTCATGACCAGACAGACGTTGCAGATAGGGCTTGCAGGCCTTGGCACAGTGGGTACAGGTGTGTATGAAACACTGTGCCGGAATCATGATTTGCTTGAAGCTCGTGTCCAGATGGCGTACAAGGTCAGAAAGATAGCCGTGCGTGACTTGTCACGTCCCCGTGAGGTGGAAGTAGCTCCGGAACTGTTGACGGAGGACTGGCGTGAGCTGGTGGATGACCCGGAAATCGACATTATTATTGAGCTGATAGGTGGTACCAAGGTTGCCTATGAGCTGGTGAAGGCCGCGCTGCAGGCCGGCAAGCCGGTGGTGACGGGTAACAAGGCCCTGCTGGCGGAATACGGCAGCGAGCTCTTCCGCATTTCTCTGGAGAAGGGCGTGCCGCTGTATTTCGAAGCCTCATGCGGCGGCGGTATCCCCATCATTCAAAGCTTACAGAATTCACTCATCTGCAATAATGTAGAAAGCATCACCGGAATCATCAACGGAACGAGTAACTACATCCTTTCCTCCATGGAAAAGGATGGCGTTTCCTATGAGAATGCACTGGCAGCCGCTCAGGAAAAGGGCTATGCAGAGGCTGACCCGACTCTGGATATCAACGGCTGGGACGCTGCCCATAAAGCGCTGATTCTGGCGATGCTGGCCTATGGCACCCCGCTGGCACCGGATAAGATTTCCGTGTACGGCATTGAGCGGGTCACCAGCACCGATTTTGTGTTCGCCGAGCGTCTGGGCTACACCATCAAGCTGCTGGTGGTCATCAAGCACCACAAGGAAGCAGACTGTCTGGAGCTGCGCGTGCAGCCCAGCTTCGTGCCGCAGAGCCACCTGCTGTCGAAGGTTGATGGTGTATTCAATGCCATTGCCGTGCGGGGGGATATCGTGGGCGAAACTGTGTTCTACGGTCGCGGTGCAGGGAAGAATCCGACCGCCAGCGCCGTCATCGGCGATGTGGTGCTGGCCATGCGCGAATGTCGCCACCCCGAGTACCACACAGGCTTCCATCCCTACACCAAGAAGATGGCAGTCATGCCGCAGGAGGAGACCGAGACCCCGTACTATGTGCGTTTTCTGGTGCAGGACCGCCCCGGTGTGATTGCTGCGATTGCCAGTGAGCTGGCCAAGCTGGATATCGGCATCTCTGCTACTTCCTCCACTCCCCATGATACAGTGGACGGCATGCCGCGCAACAACCTGGTGTTCATTCTGCATTCCTGCCCTTGGGGTAGACTCCGCAAGGCCCTCAAGGCGCTGCGTAAACACGATTATATCGAACGCCACCCGGCTGTATTCCGCATCGAAACCTTAACCAATAACTGACGACCATGGCCCTGATAGTACAGAAATACGGCGGTTCTTCCGTCGGCACCATCGACCGCATCCGAAATGTCGCCCGCAGACTGATTGAAACCCAAAACGCCGGCAATCAGGTGATGGCCGTCATCTCTGCCATGAGCGGCGTGACGGATAAACTCATCGGCCTGGCCAAACAGGTGATGGATAATCCGCCGGAGCGTGAGCTGGATATGCTGCTGGCCACCGGCGAACAGCAGTCGATTGCTCTGCTGTGCATGGCTATCACCGATATGGGCTACAAGGCAAAGAGCTTCACCGCGCATCAGGCCGGTGTGCATGCCTATGGCACACACACACGCGGGCGCATTGCCAATATCGACCCCAAGAGCGTTATTCAGGCACTGGAGGATGGTTACATTGTAGTTTGTGCCGGGTTCCAGGGCGTGAACAAGGACGACGGCACTATCTTCACCCTCGGTCGCGGCGGTTCCGACCTGTCGGCCATTGCCATGGCAGCCGCTGTGAAGGCCGACCTGTGCCAGATATACACGGATGTGGACGGTGTCTACACCTGTGACCCGCGTGTGGTGAAAGATGCCCGCAAAATCTCCGTACTCTCTTATGAGGAAATGCTGGAAATGGCTTCCAGCGGCTCCAAAGTGATGCAGGCACGCTCCGTCGAGTTCGCCAAGAAGTTCGGTGTCGTGTTCGAAGTGCGTAATTCCATGAACAATAACCCCGGTACCATCGTGCAAGAAGAAAATTCTGCTATGGAGTCCATCGCCGTGCGCGGTGTCTCCATCGAACGCAATCAGGCCCGCGTCACAGTCTCGGGCATCACCGCCCCCGTGGCATATACTTCCATCATTCTGGCCGCTCTGGCTGAGGCGGAGGTAAATATCGACATGATTGTGGCCAACACCGCCAATGACGGCGTGGCTCGTCAGTCCTTCACCATGAACATGAATGACCTTGGCTCCGCGCAGGCTGCTCTCAAGAAAGTGCTGCCGCAGCTGGGCGCCAAGGCTCGTCTGGAGACGGAAGCCGGGCTTGCCAAGCTGACGGTTGTGGGTGTCGGCATGCGCTCTAACGCCGGCGTGGCGGCCACAATGTTCCGCGCTCTGGCAGATGCAGGCATTGCCACAGGTATGATTGCCACCTCGGAAATCCGCATTTCCACCACGGTGGAGGCCGGCGATATTGAGCAGGCTGCACGCGTAGTTCATGCCGCATTCAACCTGGATCAGGTGAACGCCTGAAGCTTGCTTAGATGAGCGACGAGCAAAAACCTGTGCAAGCTCCCGCTTCTGACATTGAGGAAGAGGAGGTGGAGCTGGAGTACCGTCCTTACGTCAAATATGCCGGGCTGGGGTTGACTGCATTGCTGGTTCTTGGCTCCGGATATGCCACGTACGCGCTGGGCTATCGTCAGGGCTATGAGTCCGGCATTTCCTCCGGTCAGGTAGAGTCTGCCGTTAATACGGCAGCTGTGCAGGGAATTTCGCATTTGATGCAGGCCGCATCCGCAAGCGATTCACAACTGCTGAAGCTGGCCGAGAATACGAAACAGTCCTTTTCCTGGATTAACGATGCATCTGTCCGAAAAGAGGCTGAATGGATGCTCGGCTGCGTTCTGTTGCAGAGACAACACACGGAAAAGGCGGTTTCCCTCCTGCGTCAGCTCTTTGAAGATGTCCCGACAGAGCCGCTCTGGTGCCGACGCTCTGGCACGGTAGCTGAAAGCCTCCTCAATGTCGGCAATCCCGGGGAGGCCGCACATTGGTATCGCAAAACGGCTGATATGGCAAAGCAATGCTCGCTTCCCCACGAATATGCACAGGCGCTGGAAGGCATTGCCTCCGTACGGCTGAGCGCAGGGGCCGCCGGGGAAAAAGTGAACGGAGAATTGAACGACCTGCTGCGTGAAGCGACGGCTTTGGGGGACGAGGCTTTACCTGTACGGGCCATGATTCTGGTGCATGAGGGTGAACGTCTCCGTCATCTGGGGCAGGATGGCGCAGCGGATAAATGCTTTGCTTCTCTCCTGAAACAAGCTCCGGCTGATAAGAAAACGGCATTGCCGTCAGTCATGATTTGCCTGGGAGTCGCCTCCATGGAAACGGGCAAGCCCGAACAGGCAGAAGAATTATTGTTACAGGGAGAATCCCGTTTGGGTCTCTCTCAACAGGATACCCTCTGCCGCTTGCTTGCCCTTCGGCATCTCTCAACGCTGGCTCAGAACAGGGGAGATTCCGCTGCTGCTCTGGCCTTGCTGAATCGGGCAGAAGGTGTCGCAACCGGACGAGTGGCGGCAGATGAACCTTTCTGGAACTGTCTCTTTGTACAGAAAGGCTGGCTCGCGTTCCTTCTGGATGATAAAAAAACAGCCTTGGACTGTTTTTCCCGAGCGCTGAACAATGCCCCACTGCCGGCTGTGGCCGTGCAGGCCATGGAGGGGGCAGGGCGTTGTCTTCTGGATGCACAACAGGGAGAAGAAGCCTCCCGTCATTTTTCTGACTGTCTCCAACTGCGGTTGAAGCATTTTGCATCTGACACTGCATCTCTGGGGCGTCTGGCTCTGCTGCATGCTCATGCTCGGGACATGGTTAACATGCCGGAACAAGCAGCAGAATTGTTTGCCAAGGCTGCCGAATGGTTGCAGGGAGACGCTGCCGATATCGCAGAGAATCGCCGAATGGCTCTGCTTGGGTATGCCCACGCCTTGTTCCGGGCAGAGAAGTGGGAACCCGCTCTGAACGCATGGGAAAAAGTTCTGCCGTTATTATCTGATAAGCCGGATTTGCAGAAAGAAGCATCAGAGCGCTTGCAGGATTGCCGAAGCCGCCTCAACGTTCCTGATCCGGACTTTACTTCCGAAATTTCATCTTAATCACCTTTTACCACGTATCACTTCATGCAACGACGCTATCGCAAAAACCGCAAACAAGGCAATCACACCCTGCCGACCGTTGCCATCGGCATTACGGTGGCAGCTCTTGCCATCGGCGGACTCTTTTACAAAGGGGAAGACATTCTCCGTTACTTTAAGGGACAAACCATTACCGTTCACAGCAACAAGGAAGCCAACGATAATCTGAATCGGCTGTTGGGTGACTTATCCGGCGACAAGGCCGGGCTGCTGGAGCTTGCCGAAAACTCTACGACCCGCCTCGGTTGGATTGAAAATGTGGACACGCGGCGGCAATTCCGTTGGTTTCTGATGTCCCGTCTGGTGGACAAAGGCCAGTGGGAAGAAGCGGTGCGTATTCTGCCGGAGGTGGAGTCGCTGGCTCCTGTGGAGGGGCTTGACCGACTGGCGCAAGCCGCGCTTGAGCATGAGGATTATGACTTGCAGCTGCGACTGGACGTGCAGTTGCAGAATAAGCTCATGAATGCACCGGAGCAGACGAAGCTGCTGCTGCGTTCCATCCGCCGCTATGCGGAGACCTGCATCCGCATGAAGCGCAATGATGATGCCGTACATGCCATCACCCGCCTGGATGCCCCGGCTATCATGGTGCGGCTCTCCGACCCGGCTCTTGCCACAGAAGCCGCAGACCTTCAGATGAAACGGGCGAATATCTGCGGAGTCCCCGAGCCGGTGTTGCAGAATGTGCGTAACATCCTGGAGCAGGCCAAGTGGCCGCTTTGTCCCGCCACCTCTCAGCTGATGCTCAAGGAGGTATCCAACGCTCTGCGGGATAACCCCAATATCCCGATGAACTCGCTCAAGGAGATAGAGGAGAAGCTACTGCGCTGCCGGGATTCCATGCTGGAGTACCCGGACAAGGAGCATCGTCTCCCTGTCTGTTATACCCTTTTGGGCGAAATCCGCTATCGTTTGCAGGATTATGCCGGTTGTGCCCAAGCGCTTTCTCTCGCAGCGGCCTTTGCTGAGGGGTACGGAGAGATGACTCCTGAGTTACAGGTAAAGCTGCGCCGTCTGGCATCCCGAGCCAATGAGGCACGGGGGGCGGTATCTGAAGCCATGCAGGACTGCCGCTACCTGCTGGAGCACGAGAAAGATAACGCGGAAATCCTGCGTTGCATTACTTTCATGGCGAAGCATGCCGAGGGTGAAGAGAAGATGGAACTGCTCATGCAGTGCTGGAATATGATGCAGGACAAAAACTCGCCTGCTGATAATGAGCGCAAGGCCGAAATCATCAACGAACTTTCTGCATGGTATCTCCAGAAAGAAGACTTCACCAACGCAGCCAAGTGGATTGAACAATCCACCCGCATGATTGAGGCTGCTCACCCCGTCTTGTCCGACGGAAAGGCGTTGCAGGCTCGACTGGATCTGGCCTTGGTGCAGCGCAAGGCTATGCTGGATACGACGGCTATTCGCAAGCTGAGAGACCTCAAACGCGAAGTAGACCAGATGTCGGATGAGGACCGGGCCAGACTCAATGAGGCGGCTCCGAAGCTTTACAAGGATATCGTGCGAGAGTTTGCCCGCAGCTGCCTGCTGGTTGGAGACAAAACCACGGCTAAGGCACTCGCACGCTCCATTAAAGAGAGTATCCCTGAAAAGAAACGCTGATTTTCGCTGAGTTTATGTCGTCCATGCAGAAGAAGAGCATGATAGCCACGGCGGCTATCTTCTGCTGTCGTTTCACCGGATTGCTGCGAGAGGTGGTCTACACCAGCCTCTTCGGTGCAACGGGTGCTCTGGATGCTTTCCTGACGGCTTTCCGAGTGCCGAACATGTTGCGTGACATGTTTGCAGAGGGTGCTCTCTCACAGAGCTTCACCAGCGTGATGAGCAAGGTGGAGAAGCAGGACGGTGCGGGGGCGGCATGGCAGCTGGCAAACCGTGTTTGCTCGCAGCTTGTATCGCTGATGCTCATCATCGTGTCTGCCGGTATTCTTCTGGCCGGTTCGTTCATGCAGGCGCTCTACCCGGAAAGCGCCCGCGTCGTTGTAGAACAGGCTAATGTGGAGTCGACCACGTTCCGAGAATTACGCACTGACACTGACGGTCTGAAAGAAGCTGTCTTTATAGCCCCGGAAAAGCCGTCGTGGCTGAGTGCACAAAGCTGCATCAGCCTGAAAACGGCAGAACAACTCGTACCCGGTGAGGCAAAAGAGCTGATAGACGCTGCCAATTCCTCAGCATCAGACAATGCGGCAGCCCTGATGGTTGCACCACGCGGCTACATGGAGCTCGCGACAGACCTCTGCCGCATTATCTGGCCATTCATCCTGTTGGCATCAGTTTCCGCGCTTTGCATGGGGGCTCTCAATGTGTTTGGGGTGTTCGGCCTGCCGAATCTGGCCAGTGCTGCATTCAACCTCACAACGGTGGGGGCTGGTGTAGTTATCGGCTGGATGATTGACCCCTCATTCGGACCGGATGCCCTGTACGGTTTCGCTGCGGCGGTTGTTCTGGGCGGAGCGGCTCAGGTGCTGGTACAGGTGCCGAAGCTGAGGCAGAAGGGGTTTCGCCCGCATTGGGATATCGGGTTACATTGGAACGGCGGGCGGCTTCGCTTTACGGATGAGCATACCCGCAAGGTGTGGATGCTGATGCTGCCGGGCGTGATTGCCGCCGGCATCACGCAGACCAACATCTTCATCAATACGTCATTTGCGCTTTACCTGCAACCCGGTTCAGTAACGGCTCTTTCGGCAGCTTTTCATCTCTGGCAGCTTCCGGTGGCGCTCTTCGGTGTTGCGATGGGGATGGTGGTACTGCCCTCTGTTTCCCGAATGACGCTGACAGAAGGGGATAATGGCAGGGAGATTGCGGTGCATCTTGCCAAAGCTCTCCGCTTCGTGGCGCTGTTTGCCGTACCGTCTGCTGTTTTTCTCGGCCTCTGGGGAGAAGAAATTGTGAGCGTATTTTTCCAGCGGGGTCGTTTCGATGCGGAGGCTTCCGCTCTGACCGGTTCCGTGCTGGCCGCTTATTCGTTGGGCTTGCTGAGTTATGCCGGAATGAAAGTGCTGCAACCGGTATTCCTTGCGTTGGAAAAGCCATGGGCTCCGGCATGTCTGGCGCTTGTTGCGGCATCCATATCAGTCACACTCAACTATCTCTTTGTCATGGTTTTCCGTATGCCGGTGCAATATCTGGCACTGACCACATCCGTTGTCACGACGCTTAATTTCCTGTTCTTTTTCCTGTATCTGCGCCACCTGCTGGGCACCATGGCCTGCCGCCGCGAGCTGTTGCCCGGTCTGATTCGCATCCTTTGTGCGGGACTTCTGCTCGGAGCGGGATGTTATGCTGCACATAATTTCCTGTTCCGGGAGTTTACCTCGTGGTCATTCATGGAACGTCTGGGAACAATGGCGATAGGAGGCATGGCCGGAGCAGGGGTATACGGAGTGGGATGCCTGTTGTTCCGCGTGCCGGAAATCAGCACCATCGTTAACCGCCTTTTGAAGCGCAGAAAAGCCTGACTGAATTAACGGAACGGTTGGCGGAATCGGCGGATATCGCTCGATTATATCATCTCAGCCAGGCGAGGAACTCTTTATTACCCTCCATGCCCTTGATGGGAGAATCCGCTACACCGCACCATTCGCGTTGCAACTCATTGACCACAAAGTCGTGTATCTTATCCACGGCGCGTTGATGCAGAGCCGGGTCGCGCACAATGCCACCGGGACCGATATCTTCCGGCTGCAACTCGAACTGCGGTTTGATGAGCACAAGCATTTCGCCACCCTCTGCCAGACAGGCATAGGCTGCCGGGAGAATTTTGGTGAGAGAAATGAACGATACGTCACTTACTATCAGCTGTACCTTTTCCCCCAGGTCCTCGGGAGTCATATAGCGGGCATTGAACTGCTCTTTGACGATGACTCGGGGGTCTGTCCGCAGCTTCCACACCAGCTGATTGGTTCCCACATCCACAGCATGCACGCGCAGTGCTCCGTGCTGAAGCAGGCAGTCTGTAAATCCTCCGGTGGATGAACCGATATCCAGGCATACCTTGCCTTCGGCCGACACGGGGAATGCTTTTAACGCGCCCTCCAGCTTCAACCCGCCACGGCTGACGTACTTCGGCTTATTTCGAACGGTAATGGGCAGCGAATCATCCACCTTGGTGCCGGGTTTAGTGACCGGCTGACCTTTCACAAAAACTTCGCCCGCCAGTATCAGTCGCTGAGCCTGCTCGCGGGACTCACAGAGTCCCAACGAGCTTACCAGTACATCTAAACGCTGTTTCGGCATGGTGGAAAGAGAATCAGTTGGCGGGACGCGTGGTGTGCAGTCCCCGACGCTGTCCGGGCATCACGGGGAATGCCCGACCACCGAAAGTACGGAGATTAGAAGTCCCGGGAGAAGAAACGGACGGCTGCCGCTGCTCCACTGTTGTTGGCTTCGGAGTCGGTGCCGGAGTCTTCGCTTCCGGTTTCGGAGTTGGTGCAGTAGCAGTCAACTGAGTCGGCACGGGGGGAAGAGTTGATGTAGCGGGTGGCGTGGCCACGCGCGGCTGAGGTTGTGCAACTTTCGGAGCGGGTGCGGGTTTCGGCGCAGGGGCAGGCGTGGCTACAACGGGCTGCTTCTGTGCTACAACCGGAGCGGGTGCGGGTTTCGGTGCAGGGGCAGGCGTGGCTACAACAGGCTGCTCCTGTGCTACAACCGGAGCGGGTGCGGGTTTCGGTGCAGGGGCAGGCGTGGCTACAACAGGCTGCTCCTGTGCTACAACCGGAGCGGGTGCGGGTTTCGGTGCAGGGGCAGGCGTGGCTACAACAGGCTGCTTCTGAGCTACAACCGGAGCGGGTGCAGGTTTCGGTGCAGGGGCAGGTGTGGCTACAACGGGTTGCTTCTGCGCTACAACCGGAGCAGGTTCGGGTTTCGGTGCAGGGGCAGGTGTGGCTACAACGGGCTGCCTCTGGGCAATTGGGGAAATGGTCGGCTTGGCAGGCTGTGCCGGGGCAACAATCTGTTGTTTGGGAGTCGGCAGCGGCTTCACGACAGAATCGGCAGGTGCTGCAATTGCCTCAGGAACAGGGGGCAGGGGAGCAGGCGGCATTGTAGCCGGAGGAGGTGTGGGGCGCTGTTGCTGGCGCAGAATCGGTTGAGACGCAGGTTTTGGTGCGGGAGTTGCGACGGGTTGAAAACGCGTAATAATTCTGGCGTGTCCGTCTACCTGATCGGGACGAATTTCTGATGCCACCTGTTCCGTCTGAGAACAGGATACTAAGGCAACCGCCGTCAGACCAAGGAGGATTTCTTTTTTCATAAATGTTTTATAGTAAGCGTTATTTGTTGATGATTGAAGCGTAAAACGAAGCGCAGCAAAAGAAGCAATACACGGCAGTGAGAATGGACATCATCACATAGATCGAGTCCTTTTTACCTTTTGGCTTTTCCCAAGCTCCGGCTTTCATGGAGCGTATGCCGACAAAGGCTGCGGCAATCCAAAGTAAAGTGTAAATGTATTGATAAATTGTTGAGTTAAAGTGATTGATGGCATCAGGACCTGCATTGATCAGACTGTAAACCGCCATCTGCGGGACAATGGTGAGGATGGCGAATTCCGGGCGAAGACTCCCGGTGCTGTACAGACGCAGCCACACCAATCCCCAAACGACCAAGGCCAACGCACCGGCCACTATCAGCGACCAGTGGCTATGAAAGAATCCCGGAAGATTGTTGAGCAGGAATACTGCCGGGAGGATGCTACAGATGTATGTGAAGCGGTTTCGCATGAGAGGAACTTGTGCGAACGTCCTGTCAGCCAACCCAGTTCCAGGTAATCGGCACTTCAATGTCCGGATGCAGACTCCGCATGGCAGGGCTTCCCAGTACGCATTCCTCCAGCGCCTTGGCGTGCGGTGTATCGGCAGGAAGCGGTATGGTGATTTCCGTCTCGATGCGGGCAATTCGGCGAGGATTTGCGCTCATCACTTTGCCGACAGTCAATTTGGCGCCGGATAAATCAAGTCCGTTGTCTTCTGCATATATCCCCATGATGGTGGCCATGCAGGCAGCCATGGCGGAACACATCAAATCGGTCGGAGAAAAAGATTCTCCCTTGCCGCGATTATCCACGGGCGCATCGCTGCACACCGTAGCCCCGGACGGCTCATGCTGCAATTCACAATGCAGCCCACCTTGATATGTTACATGACACTTTACCATGTGAGCATCCTATCGCGACCACGCTCATGCGTCAAGAAAGAATCCCGCCACAAGCTCGAATTCCCATCATTTGTCCGCAGGGAATACAAATTTCCCCGTTATTCGGCATCTTGTTTCTACTTCGCATAATATGCGTAATGCTTAATTATAAAAACGCAGCTTATATCTGATTCTGTAAGCTTCCATGGTTCTCAGCAATTCCTCTCTATGGCGAAAAGATGGTTCGCGTTTACAAAACAGACAGCACAGATTGTAGTTATAAGCAGCAGTACATCGGTCTGAATAGGATATAGTTGCCTCGTCCCGAGCAGCGCGTGCCCCGAGATAATCAATGAGGAAAAGCGCGTAATCATCAGCACTTTCCTGTGGCATCTTCCCTCTGACATGATTCCAATAAAATCCGTTGACATCTCTCAGCGTCACACCCGGACGCCGCGCATCTTTCATCAGTTCGCGCAAAACCGATGAATCAAGAATAGAATCACTCTGGCAGCAGCATACGACAGCTGCAACAAGGCTGATACAACATCTATAATATCACACGGGATTTTTTAATTCTCAGGCTCCGATAACTCCGGTTCATTCTGCGAGTATACTCGGCGGTACAGCTCTTTGAGCCATTGCTCGCGGAGATTGTGCAGTAGAACCTCTTTATGATTATCATTATCAACGTGGAGATAACACAACTGAATTTCCCAATAGCGTCGATACCAATTCCACGCGGCATCCGTCTCTTTCAGCAAATCCTGAATGCGCTGCACATGCGTCTCGCTGAACGATACTGCCGCCGGACCGAAAGGTCCGGGAATAGAATACCTTTCGTAAGACTGGCCGATTTCGTTCACTATCAATCTCATTTGTCTACGCCATAGCTCCAATCCATCGCTGGAGGAATAAACCTCATGAAGCGTATCCGCAGTAGAGACATCAGAGACGGTGAACATTGCCGTAACATCTTGCAGCATTGTTTTTTTGATAAGGTTGCGCGCCTTCTCCGTTTCTTCGGCAATACGCGCATCATCACCGTAAAACTCACAGGAAATCCCGGCGATGGCATAGCGCAAACGCGCATCGTAAAGCCTTGCGATCTGCTCACGAAAATCCACCACATCAGGCTCTTCTCCCACATCATCCTTTTCTCCCACATATCGTTTTACCGCTTCCGACAGCTTTTCATAGTATAGGTTCGCAAATTCATTCGCCTCTTTCCCCGGAAGTCTCAGCATGAAACAATCCTTATTCACCTCTGCCAATTCAGCTTGATTTCGGAAAAGCAAACGGCTGACCAATTCCTCCCAATGGGAAAACATGTGCATGCACATATCCGTACACCAATACGGAGTTCCGCTGCCACGGTATCCAGGCATGGGAGCAAAAGCATCCTCCCATGCTTTCATGTACACCGCATAAGCCGCTTTCACGCCATCCCACTCTTTTTTCAGTGTCGCAACCGCCTTTTTCGTTGCCGCACAGGAATCCCCCCACACTGCCCGACTGATGGGATCCGTGTAGGCAGAGCTTCCCTCCTCGCAGAAATCGTACACAGCAAACAAATCTTCTTCCACGATAGCCACCTGTCTGGACCACAGATGGCGAGCAGCGTCTGTACTCATGATTATTTCCGCGTTATTACCGTTACAGCTCAGGTACTGAGATACTGCAATGGAGCGCGGGGCTCTGTTGGGAGACTCACTTTGCACATCTCCCTCCAACCACTGAGCATGGCTGCGGAATGCCAGCAAATCCCGGGCAAACAATCGCACCATCGACAGAGAGAACTCGCGGTAAGCCATTTCTGCCTCCTCTGATGTGAGCTTCCCGGACTCATCCCTCTTGACCGCCTCATTATTCAGTGCTGTTTGAATACTTTTTCCGGCATAGCTCAGCAAGGCATCATGGAGCGCTTGCGCCTTTGCCGAAACTCGCTCCATCGCACGACGCAGCAATTTTATTTCCTGCATCGCCCTGGCATAATCCTCATCCTCTCTTTCAACATAGCCCCATTCGTTTTCTTTCAGTACATAGGCAGCCACATCCTTCTCGAATTGTTCACGAGAAACCTCTTTTTCCTTTAAAATCCTCAGCACTTCTGATTCAAAGTACACATCCGAATACCCTCGGAGAATACGCTGAAACTCCCTGAATGCGGCTGTGGCGGACGGAGCTTCCGAATATTTTGTGCCATTCATAGGAGACGCCGATGCAACAACAGTTGCACCTTCTGCAGCCACGGCAGCGCCGGGGCCGGCAAGCGCAACGAAAGGAAGCACATATACCAGCCCCAGCACACCACTCTGCCCCCCTGCTCTGACCATCTTTTCGACTAGATCTTTCATGGATGTATTAAACACTATCTGTTTCAGATTTACAATCAATAATGGCATAGAAAATCACATTCCGAGCCGTATTCCCCTGCCCACCTGCTTTTCTGCGCGGCGGTACAGCTGCATGGCTTCCGGCAGCGCGGACTGCAGGGCACGCATCCGTTCCTCATGGCTCGGATGCGTGCCGGCAAGCTGTTGTTGCAACACGGCTTCCGGGGTGCTGGTGAAGCGCTGCCAGAATCGCAGCCCCACGCGGGGATCATATCCGGCTCGCGCCATCAACAGCAACCCCTCGCGGTCTGCCTCCAGCTCACAGCGCAGCCTGCGAGCCTGAGCCCCCCGCTCCCCTTCCGGGGTGCCTGCCAGCGCCAGCTCTCTCTCAGCATGCTGCCCCAGCACATGACCCATCTCATGTGCCAGGACAAACGCAAGCTCTGCCTCATACTGCATGCAATCCAGAAAGCCGGTTGTGATAACTATCTGCCCCCCGGGCAAAGTCTCCGCATGCGGGAGGTTGTTTTCTTGGATGGTAAGCTTAACACGTGCATCTCGACTAATGATTTCTTCGGTTGAAGAAAGTGTATAACCTACACGCAGCTGAAAGAAAATATTGTTGATTCTCTGAGAAATGTGATTATTGAATTCATCTATAGAAGTAATGTTTATCGATTGACATGAAAACAAACAAAAAAAATATATTGTATAACAGAATAATAGTTTATCCATTTATATTCATCTTTACATGCGTACAAAGGCTGGTGTTTTTTTAAATTGGGGCAAGGCTTTATATATTTTATTTTTTTGTTCATCTGACAGTTCACGACACTTGGAATCAATATTTTCAATTAAACTTTTCAGTGAATCTAAATCTATTTTTATAATTTCTGATGAACTAGGAACATTAACACCCATACCAGACATTTCCTTACTAATAAGATCCCAAGCATACAGAGCATCCCTTACTTCGAGTACATACAGTTTTTCCTTTTCCCTGTCAAAAACAATTTCAGGAACACCTCTTCTAATAACGCAACTAACATCTGCTACAGAAAACACAGGCAACCCACCGAGTGGATGAGAGTGAATTCCTGCCAGCACTTTATACGAATTGGATCTTTTAATAGTCATTCCATCGCTTCCGCCATCAACTATATCTGAAATGTGTAATTCTCCATTTATGCTATATATTAAGGCTGCTTGCTCAATATCGGGTTTATTGAATAAATCTTTCAAATTATTAAAATCTTTGTCTATGGGGTGAGTTCCTGTAATTGTTGCTTCTTTATCATACTTGCCTTTAGAAATTGAGGAATTATACACACCTAAAACATTCACCTGCCCAATCGGCCCCATAGTGACACGCTGGCGCTGGGTAACGCTGGAGGAAGCGGCGAAAGAGACGGCGGAGAGAACCGATCCGGAGCCTACCTGACCGACATAGTTGCTGGGGTAGAAAATGAAATCCTTGTTGGTAGAGTTGGCAATTTTAGCGTTAAATGCCAAGAGGCCTGCACCATTGATGTCGGTATAGATGCCGGGTTCCGGCTCGCCATAATTAAATCCGGTGCGCGGGATGGGCAGTTTCGACCCCATGGAAATAAGGCTGTCTAACTGTGAGTTAATGGCGCTATTGAAAGCACCCGCACTGCTGAAATCGCTGGGCTTCCAGGTGCGGTTACCGAATCTCACATTGACGGCAGAATCTGCCAGTTTCCACAGCTCACCAACTAATCTGCCGGTAGCCAGGCCGCTGTTGTGAACGCGCTCAAACTCCCCCGGGCGGGAGGAGCAGCTGTCCAGAATGCGTTTCTGGGTGGAAGAAAGGCGGGCCGCATAGCTGCCTTCCGTTCCGGCTGTGCGCAGAGCCCAGACAAGCCCCTGCATGTTGCTCTTCACCGTGGTATCACCGGCGGCTGCGCGTTTCACAAGGTTCTGATAGATACCCTGCAGTTGGCTCGGGATGAGTGCGGATGTGGGGACAAGCTGGTACTCCTCATTCGACACGGGCGCCGGCAATTTGGGGTCCATGCAATATCCCTTATTATAGAATTGGATGGTGACACCGGCCGGAATCAGAATACCGTCATTCGCGACAAAACGCACCCCGCTCTTGCTGCGCCCTGCATTGGCACGAGTCAAAGTTTCTATGGGAGATTTGTTCCCGATTTGAGCAAAATACTGTCTGGCGGCGGCACTGGGACGAAGACTTGTCACATAGTCCTTCCCCGGGTATGAACCGCCGCCAAGCGAAGCGTTTTTTACCGAGCTGCAACAGCTCATCAAAATCGCAGTCCCCAGCGATAATATCATTATTAGTTTCTGTTTCATAAGTAGAAAAGTTTAAGCAGGTTAAACTGGTACCGTTTTTTCATAATTTTTTGTTCAATTGATAGTGAATGAAACCTATGATATCAAACTTCATATAGCCGCCAGAGAATTGAGCTCACCGCGGTTCTGTTCCATCTGCTTTTTCTCTGCGGAAAGCGTGTTGATTTGGGTGCGCAGCTGTTGCAATTCGGAACCGGAGGCTTCCTTGGCCGCTTTTTTGGCTGTTTGTATATCCTTTTCCATCAGGTTGATGTTCTGAGTCATGACAGCGCTTTGTTTATCGCGATCTTTTTTAGAAATTTTCTGATTCCCTTTCTTGATGGAAGAAACATTTGAGGAGGTTTCCTTGTTCGCTTTACGCGCTTCCTTGATTCGATTATTCAGCTGCTGATTGTTGGCCTGCACATAGGCAGCGCCGGTGGCATAGGCAGAACGATCCTCGACAATGGATTCACTCCAGACATAGCCGACGATAAGCCCGGCAAGGGCCCCTGCCCCAACGCCGATGAGCGTTCCGACGGAGTCATTACCAATAAGGTTTCCGGCCACACCGCCGATGACGGCACCGAAGCCAGCGCTGCCGGCCATGATTTCTCCCCGGCTCATGTTGGCGCAGGAATTAAGGGAGGTCATACCAATGCTGACAAGGAGCATGATGAATACGGAACGTTTGATTTTCATATATTTCTTATTTCTCTCATGTTAAATACTGGAAAGAGCGGAAAGGCTGTTGCTGTTTTTCTGCAATTTCTGTTTTTCCCTGCTCAGTGCATCTATCTGCTGACGGAGAGCATCCAGTTCCTCGCCTTTAGCTTCTTTCTGCGCTTGACGGGCGGTTTCGAGATCTTGATCAATCAGCTTCACATTTTTATTGATGGCCTCCTTTGCCTTTTTCTTTTGCTGCGCAGACAGTTTCCCGTTTTTTTGAGAGGTAACTTGACTGAGTTCTCTATTTGCTTTTTTCGCCTGAGACAGGCGGGTATTAAGCTGCCGTTGATTGGCTTCCACATATTGCACGGAAGTGGCGTAGGCTGCTCGCTCCTGTACTTCGGATTCTGCCCATGCGGAACAGACTATTGCTGAAAGCATCAGCATGCCGTCTACAAGACGGGACATCTCCGGATCATTCGGGTATACTGTTTTAACGGCTTGTCCGAAGAGGGTGACTGCGTTTCCGAATTCGGTCGAAGTGCAAGAAACGGAGGCCATGCCGCAGGCTGCAAGCAGTCCGCAGGCTATCGTTCTCTGAGGGTTGATTTTCATGATGATGTTATGATTGTTACGTTTACTCGACTGTTATCCATTCCCGTTTCCCCGTGTATTCAAAGGGTGAAACGTCCGGAGAAAGGCTTCCTTTTTTCGGCGTAATGTTGTCATCCATGCCGTTAATTTTCCCCTTTTCATCCAGAGAGAGGGTTAATTTAGAATAACCGGAGATTTCCTTGCCTGTATTATTGCTATAGGAAAATACCGTCAGCAGTTCTATCTGATAATCATTCCTGCCAACGGCGAGGAGGTTCACCCCTCGTCGAGGCCAATTCTTTACCAAATTGCGGGCGTTTTCCAGGAGCCGCTCCCGACTGACCGATTGGCCATCGGAAAGTCGGGTCACGTTTTCAGCATAAAGCTCATTCACCAGCTTTTCATCCACAGGATTATTTACCATGAGCTGCAGACGCTTGCGGATAATTTCGCAAATAGCATCATCCGTTAACGTGGACGGGGTAGCCGGTGACGGTTTGTCTGCGACAGCAGTCTCTTCATCCTCTTGCGCTGGTTCCGAAGCCACTGCGGCGATGTTGGACCAGTCTTCCCCATCGGCAGGCAGCGTTATGGTGATGGGGGAGTTGCCGAACATCCAGACGATGCCCTGCGGATTATCCGCATTATATAAGTATCCCCGGATAACACCGTGCCATGTGTTACCCTCTTTTTTAGAAAACTCTATCCATGCGCCGGATCCAAGCCCCGTGCCTTCTCGAATGTTGTCTGCCCGAGTCAATTCCCGGCGCAGGAAAAAACGAGGCTTCGTTCTGCCGGTATCGGTGGTGACATCCACCAACAACTCCGCACTACCGATGCTCGGGCGGTAGATGATGCAGTTAACTTCCGGATTATCGAGGTTATCGACAGAAGCCGGGTTAATTCTGCACCCGGGCAGATAGCACTCCGTATTACCGATTTTGAAACTTTCTCCCATTTTGATAGTCACGGAGAATGGCGGAGGATTCTGACGATACAATTTGCGGTATGCGCGCAGCTCACTCGATGACATCCTCTGCTGTCCACCGGATATGGTGATAACGGCACCTCTGCACAATGAGGGAGGTTCCACTCGCGCGGATGCAAAGGAACCGAAGCACACGGCAACCACAAGACAGCCCGGAACAATATTCAGAAATCTCATATTCTATCCCTCCTGAAGCTCTTTTTTCAACGTTTGATATCGTTTTTTCTTTTCCTCGACCTGCTGATAGAGCTTTTGATTCTGCTCTTTCATTTCGTGAAGCTGCTTTGCCTGGCTGAGATACTCTTTCACGGTATCAAGCTCTTTCAACTTCTGAGCGCCGGTGCGGGTTTCTTCCAGCTTATTTGCATTCGCCGCAGAGAGTTCTCGGAGGCATTCCAACTGACGATGGAGATACTCCGGCATGGTTCTTTTCTCCTTGCGTAAGGCTTCTGCTTGGAGCGTCTTTTCTTTTTCTTGTTCCAGAGATTGTTGCAAATGCACGACTTGGGCCTCCAGATTCTTACGTTGCCATTGCATGACAACCGCATAGCTGAGCCCCGCCAGGAAAAGTCCGGCGGTCACGCAGATGGCAGGTCTGAAATACCACCGTCTGACGGCTGTTTTCTTATCAGATGTATTCATTGTCATTCTTTGGGGGATACGGTCACACTTCTGAACCCGGCCGACAGGGAGGGCTGCTCACCTTTGATAAGCTCTTCATTCCAACGGAAAATTCTTCCCTGTTCGCTAATGGCCATATTTTCCCGGTACCAGAGATTGGATGTTTCATCCCATGACTTGTAGAGCAGCTCTATGTGGAGTCCATTATACCCAATGGCTCGCAGCTCTCCCGGTGCTGAGGATTTTGTAGTAATCAACGTCTGCAGTACACGCCGAACATTCGCGGAGTTGTTCCCCGTCAACTGATGATGAACATAGTCCGCATATAACATGCCCATGATATTCCATGCCCGGGAATTCCATGCTTCGGTGTACAATAAGGCGAACTTTCTGATGAATACATCCCGCTTTTGCAGCTTATCTTCCGACAATTCGGATGGGGGAAGATATATCTCCAGCAATTCGTCCAGCTCAGCAGATTGTCGCTGCAACACGGCAATAGATTCCTGAAGCCGCCCCTTTTCGCGAGCTAATACGCGAGGTCTGGAATAATGCTGCAATTCCGCTATCTCGGTCGTGAGCGAATTGTACTCTTCCTGCTGTTTTTGCAATCCGGCATTCGCTTCGTTGATTTGCTGCTCGCAGTTTTCTATATCACGCAATTCTGCTGCATATTTCTCCTGCTGTGCAGTTTCCTGCCCTATGCGGGAATTGATTTTCTCAATTTCCTGCTTAAGCTGAACATTGCCGCTCTGATTCTGGAATCCCATGGCAGCAGCAAAAAAAGCAGCAATTCCCAGCGCGATGGCAATCCCTGTGCCGGGTTTCCGCTCGGTAGATTCCTGCGGTGGCAAAGGCGGCAACTCCGAGACCTCGTCATCAGGTATCGGAGGAGGGAAAAAGGGGGCAGCTGGCTCCGGGCTTTCGTCATCAGCAGGAACAGGAGGAAGCGCTGAAAGAACGTCGGCCTCCGCGTCAGCCCGTGACTCGGTATCTTCGGGGCATTCTTCCGGCAGAGGCAGTTCCACCGATTCTTCTTCCTCGTAGGGAGGAAGAGGAATCGGCGTTTCAGACTCTGCCTCCGTCGCCTTATCTCCCGTGTCAGGCGGTGGCAAAGACCCCGGTAATTCCGGAAGAATCTCTTCGGAATCTTCCCAATCACTCGGAGGCGGTGGGGGTGGCATGGGCGGCATATCAGACATATCGATAAAGTCTAGTTCGCTTATTGTTTAGCCCCCCCCAGGGAGAAAATGGAATCCAGCAAATCCAGCAACCATGAGCTGAGGCACAGGAAAAGCCAGGTAACGATAGGAAGGTGAATCAGTCCTACCACCACCGGCCCGGCGACAGTCAGGATGCCGAGGGAGGCAAAGCCGCCATTGCCGGAATGCATGGAAATCGTCGTAAAGAACAGCGAAAGAGCTGCTAATACGGATATGACCGGAGTAAGCAGATGAACTGCCGTGCAAATGGTGCGCACGTTGAACTTAAGACAGTTGTTAAACTCGCGTCCGGGTGATACCTCGCCGGGGCTCACCCGTACCAACAACCCTTCTGCGTTCATGCAAAGATAGATCAGCACAACACAGGGCAAAATGGCACAAATTGACAGCAGAATGCCGCCTATTCCGGCCTTCGCGCCCATTGCCAGCGTTGCAATAGCAACCAAAATGGTTACCGCTATCATCAGGATTCCCATCAGTTTCGGAAAGCGAGCGGAAGAAAGCACCACCGGCTGCCCGAATAAAAGGGAGTTGAGCATCTGATAAAACTGGTAGGCGATATACTGAGCGATAAAGCCGTAGATAACGCCCAGAACAGCGCCGCCGAGAAGACCGCCCGATGCTCCGAAAGCGCAACCTACACCCATGACTGCGAATATGGCACTTGCCCAGATGGCTAATGCGGTGATATTCGCCATCTTTCCCATGCTCTGCATACGTCCTTCATAATCCTTAGGTATAAATGAAGGGAAACGGAAAATCTTCTCCAGCACCCTATCCACCCATGTGTTGAGGCTTAATATCTTTTCTATCACGGAGGTCTTCTGAATCGGAGGGGGCTGCGGGATTGACTCTGCGCCCGAACGCAAGGCAGAATACCGGCTCCATTCCTTCCCGCCGACCTCAATTACCGGCGTGTTCGGTTTGATAATCCCTTCTGCCGCGAGAGCGTCCAGTTCTTCCTCCTCTATCGGCCCTTTGGCCTCTCCTTTAATGCTGTAATAATAGCGCATCTTGAACTTTCTGTATGATGTGTGATTAAATAACGAACGCCTCAGCTAACTGCTAGGCTGTCAACGCCACCCAGTATATAGCATTTCAAATGCGATGACGTTTAAGAATTGCATTTTCAATCATGGATGAAACAC
>CAYYKC010000037.1:0-20032 GCA_964471605.1 uncultured Akkermansia sp.
ACGCTGGGTGGAAACTTGGTGTTCATATTTTACAGAAAGAAGTATACACCAGCTTTGATATCTTTTTTTCGTTTTAAATAAACTATATCAATATGAATAAGAAAGATAAAAAGAGATAGTCTTTAAGGTGTTAAAAAACAAATGAAGCAGCGCACCTTATTCCGCTGATCTTTCTATCGGTGAGTTCATTCAAGTTGAGAAGAAGAGTTTTCTTAACTTTTTCAGTCGGCAAGTCGGCTGATGATATCCCGTGCAGCTGCGGCGGGGTCGGGTTGTTGCAGCAGCCAGGAGACGATGACCACGCGGCGGGCACCTGCCCGGAGCACGGAGGGCAGGGTAGTGCCGTTGATACCGCCGATGCAGAACATGGGGAAATCGCCCAACTTCTCCTGTACGGCGGCAATATCCTGTAAGCCGATGGAGGGTCGCCCCGGTTTGGTGCCGGTGGGGAAGAGCGGACCGAAGCCGATGTAATCCGCTCCCTCTGCCACGGCGGCGAGCGCCTGTTCCGGGCTGTGGGTGGAACGGCCGATGAGCATGTCCTCGCCCACGATGGCGCGCACGGCGGCAAGAGATCCGGCATCCTGACCCACATGCACGGCATCTGCCCCGATGCGGGCAGCCATGTCCGGGTAATCGTTCAGCACAAAAACGGCTCCGGCCTCCCGACAGAGGGGCTGCATGCGCCGCGCCAGATGTTCCACCGTGGCGGGGGCAACGCCTTTGGCTCGCAGTTGCAGAATGCGTATGCCGCCGCAGAGCAGGGCTTCGGTGGTGCTTTCCGCTTCCTCCGGGCGTACGTAGCCCAAATCTACGATACCATACAGGCGGGAATCTGACGGAATGTATTTCATGACCGCCTTCATTTTCCATGAATGGCCGGTGTTTGGCAAGTACAAAATTTGACGTTGACAGCAGGGGGGCGGTATCGTACACTTGCTGCCGTTATGGAAACGCTCATTTCTCGCGGTATTATCGAGTCCTATTTCGGGAAACTCTCCGACTGTCTGAAGCTGGATGCTGCCATTGTGGGCGGCGGGCCATCCGGTATCGTGGCAGCCTATTATCTGGCCAAGGCGGGGCATAAGGTAGCGCTGTTGGACCGCAAGCTTTCCCCCGGCGGCGGGATGTGGGGCGGTGCCATGATGTTCAATGATATTGTGGTGCAGGAGGAGGCCATGCCTATTGTGGAGGAAATGCAGCTCTCCCATCGTCCCTATAAGGCGGGGACATACATTGTGGATTCCGTGCATGCCACGGCCGGCTTGCTCTATCAGGCCACGAAGGCCGGGGCGATCATCTTCAACTGCTATTCCGTGGAAGATGTGGTGTACAAGCAGGGGCGTGTCGGCGGCGTGGTCGTGAACTGGACTCCCGTGCTTCGAGAGGGGCTGCATGTTGACCCGCTGACGCTGCTCTCCAAGACGGTGCTGGATGCCACCGGTCATGATTGCGAGATCGCCCGAACCGTTGCCCGCAAGAACGGCGTGAAGCTTGATACCCCCACCGGCGGTGTGATGGGCGAAATGAGCATGGACGCAGCTGAGGGTGAGCGCACCACCATCGATAACACCAAGGAAATTTATCCCGGCCTCTTTGTCTCCGGCATGGCGGCCAACGGTGTGAGCGGCAGCTTCCGCATGGGCCCCATCTTCGGCGGCATGCTCATGAGCGGTAAGAAAGTGGCCGAGCTGATGAGTGCCTCCATTCGTCAGCAGCAGTAAAATTCCTACCCCCGATTCTAAACTGGACCGGATACCCTCCGGCACCGGAGCGTCTCTTTTACCGTGTGTTTTCACGTGAAAAGTCGCTCCGGATAGGAAAGAATCGGGGTTTTTATTCAAGAAATGTTTGTTAAGACTCACATTTTTTTTGAAAATGCTTGACAAATAAGTTAGGATGCGCTAACATTCGCCGCGAACTGATTATGGAACAACAAACAGACAAATTAACACTGAACCAGGTGAAGATTGGTCGCAGCGTGAAAGTTGCCCGGGTGACGGGGAATGGTCCGTTGCGTCAGCGTATTCTGGATATGGGGCTGACCAAAGGCGCGGAAGTGACTGTACGAAAGTTGGCTCCGTTGGGCGACCCTCTGGAAGTGACCGTGCGTGGTTATGAACTCTCTCTGCGAAAGGCGGAGGCAGCCTGCATCTTCGTGGACTGAATTTTTTAAGCATATAAGTTAGATTTGACAAACATGAAACGAACGATAGCATTGGCCGGCAACCCGAACAGCGGGAAGACCTGCTTGTTCAATGAGCTGACCGGCGCCAACCAATACGTGGGCAACTGGCCGGGAGTGACCGTAGACCGCAAGGGTGGTTATCTGCGTGACCACGAGGAGGTGGAGATACTGGATCTGCCGGGTATCTATTCTCTTTCTCCGTATTCGCCGGAGGAGGTGGTGACGCGTCACTACCTGCTGAATGAGAAGCCGGACATGGTGGTGAATGTGGTGGATGCCACGAATCTGGAGCGCAACCTGTACCTGACGAGCCAGCTGCTGGAGACAGGTCTGCCCATGGTGGTGGCACTCAATATGATGGATCTGGTGGCGCAGCGAGGTGACAGGGTGAACGCTGCCGAGCTGAGCAAGGTGCTGGGTTGTCCCGTGGTGGAGGTGAGTGCGCTGCGCCTGACCGGCATGCAGGCATTACAGGCACTGATGCTGGGCGAGATTCCGGCAGCTCCGCAGCCGTTCCGCTTTGCTCCGGCGGTGGAAAAAGCGCTTGCCACGCTGGGTGAGACGCTGCATTGCAGCCGCTGGGCTCAGGTGAAGCTGCTGGAAAATGACAGCGAGGAGACGGCAGACCTGACCACGGCAGAACGTCATAACATCGAAACGCTCCGCATGGAAGTGGAGCGGGAAATGGATGATGATATTGCCTCTGTTATCGCCGCCGGGCGCTATGATGCCATTCTCTCTTTCATCCCGCAGGTGGTGAAGAAAGCCGCCGCGCAGAGCAATTTCAGTATGAAGCTGGATGCCATCCTGACCCACCGTGTGCTGGGCTTGGGTATCTTTGTGCTGGTGATGTGGGCGGTGTACTACCTCTCTATCAACACCGTGGGTGATTGGGGAACAGGCTGGGCCAATGATGTGCTTTTCGGGCCGATAGTCGGCGGCTGGCTGGCCGGATTCATCGGTGATACTCCGGCCTCTCCGGAAGCCCTGACGATGTTCAGCGCGGTGCTGGCCATGGTGCTGCTGTTCCCGACGATGCTGCGCCGTCTGCACGACCTGAACCGCAGCGGTTCCTGGCTCTATCTGGCCGTGCTGCCTTTCCTGATGGAATATATGTGCCCGCATCTTCCCGGGATGCTGCACAGCATAGCCATGTACGCCCTGCTGGCGGTGAATGCCTGTCTGCTGGCCGCCTGTCTTTTCTTGCCGGGCAGCAAGGGAACCAATCGCTTCGGCGAAGTCTCCTCCCGCGTGCGGCGTTTGCCCATGGGGCTTTCCGGTCGTGCCAACCGGGGTGAGTTCGGGCTCTGGTTCGTGGTGCTGAGTGCCGTGGCTTTCGGAGTGGCGCTGCTGGGACGCTGCACGCTGGAGTGCAGCCCGCAGCTCAGTGCGCTGATAACGGACGGTATCGTGGCCGGTGTGGGCGCCGTGCTGGGCTTCCTGCCTCAGATGGCGGTGCTGTTCCTGCTGCTGGCTCTGCTGGAGGATTGTGGGTACATGGCCCGTGTGGCCTTCATGATGGATCGCATCTTCCGCACCATCGGGCTGTCCGGCAAGTCGTTCATTCCCTTGCTGGTGTCCATGGGCTGCGGTGTACCCGGCGTGATGGCGACCCGCACGATTGAGAACGAAAAAGACCGCCGCATGTCCGTGATGCTGACCTGCTTCGTGCCCTGCGGTGCCAAATTACCCATCATTGCCCTCATCGGTGCGGTCATCGGGCAGGATGCCTCCATCGCCACTATCGCCTACTTTGCCGGCATCGGTTCTGTGATTCTGGGCGGTTGGATGCTGCGCAAGACCCACATGTTTGCCGGTTCCTACACTCCCTTTGTGATGGAGTTGCCGCCCTACCACATGCCGAGCGGCGTGAACATCAACGTGCGTGCCATGGAGCGCTGCAAGGCCTTCGTGCAGAAAGCCGGTACCGTGATTTTCCTGGCCAGTGCCCTCATCTGGACGCTGAGCAATTACAACTGGAGCTTTACCTACCTGAATACGGCTGAGGATGAGGCTGCCATTGAGCAGAGTATGCTCGCCAACGTGGGTAATACCTTTGCCCCCATCTTTTCCCCGCTGGGCTGGGGTGACTGGCGTCCCGCCGTGGGTACGGTCACCGGCCTGATTGCCAAGGAGAACGTGGTGGGTACTTTCGGTGTGCTGTATCCTGCGGTGGAGGAAGCTCCCGCCGAGGGTGAGGAAGCCGCCGCAGAGGAGGATGAACTGCCCCGCACCGGTGACCTCTGCAAGACCAATGCCTTTACCGCGCTGGTGATGGGTGCCTGGCGTGCTGACGGCGAGGTGAGCAGTGCCGCCCCCGCCGAATCCGGGGAAGAGGAAGAACCCGCCCCCGCCGAAGAAGAAGAGGCCGCTTCCGCAGAGCAGCCCAACCTCTTTTTCCGCGTGATGAATTACTTCTTTGAGGCTGAATTGGATGAAGAGACGAGCGGTGTGGCCGCCAACCTGCAGAAAGCCGGGGTCTTTACCTCCGTCAGCGCACTTTCCTTCATGATATTCAACCTGCTGTGCGCGCCCTGTTTTGCCGCCTGCGGAGCTATCCGTCGCGAGATGAACAGCGCCCGCTGGACCTGGTTCGCCATCGGTTACATGTGCGTCTGGGCCTATGTAGTGGCACTGCTGGTATACCAGCTGGGAACCTGGGCAACCACGGGAGTGTTCGGTACCGGGCAGGTGGTTGCCTGCGCCATTGCAGCCGTTATTCTCTACATGATTGTGCGTCCCAACAAGTACGCCGTCAAAAAATAAACGAAACAATTATACTCAAGAGATTATGGGAGATATTATCGTTATCCTGATTCTGGTTGCCGTGACGGGGTGGATTATCCTGTCCATGCTGCGGAAAAAGAAGAACGGCGGCGGTTGCTGCGGCAGCGGCAGTGAGAACTGCGGGGGCGGTTGTTCCGGCTGCGGCTGTGGCTGTGGCAAATCCCGCGATGATAAACACCAACACTGAAAAAGAACAATTTACAACCAACAAACTGATATGATACGCAATATAAATGCAATAGCAATGACGGGCCTGATGGCTCTCCCCGTGTTGGCTCAGGACGAAGCACCCGCCGTGGGTGACCTTCTCCAGGGTATCAACATGTTCACCCCCGCTGAGGGAGACCCCTCCTACAAGGTGAAGGCTTTTGAAAAGTTCGGCACCGAGTGGGCTGTGGACGCTGCATACGGATATTGGCATTCTGAGGGGGTACCCGGAGCGCCTCATCACACGAATCTGGCGCTCCTCCATGCCCAGCTCAATCAGCGACTCATTGAGGACAATGTCAACGGCGGTACCTGGCTGCGCGTGGAATTCTCCGGCTCCTGGGGGCTGGACAGAGAATCTGCCCAGAGTAATACCTCGTTTGCGGATCAGATGTGTTCCAGCACCTATGCTCATGCCGACCATTTTGGGCCGCATGAGGGCTTGTTCCCGGAAGTGGCGCTCATGCACTATTTCGCCGGCAAGCGCGCCTGCATCATCGCCGGTATGGTGAACCTGACCAACTACTTTGATGCCGTGAGTATTGCGAACGATTCCTTCTCCGGCTTCACCAACAGCGGTTTCATCAATTCTTCCATACTCCCGCTGGTAGACAGCAATCTGGGCGCGGTCTTACAGGTGGAACTCTCCCGCAACAGCTATGCCATGGTGGGTGTTTCCCGTACCGGCTGCTCCGCCGGTTACAATCCGTTCAACTCCGACTTCTGTGACGGTTATGCCGTAGTGGGTGAATATGGTCATATCCTGGCCGATGGAACCGTGACCATTCGCATCAACCCTTTCTACACCTCTGCGGATGTGGATCTGGATGATGGCAAGGGCGAGAACCGCCGCCAGAATGCCGGTCTGGTGGGCAGCATTGAGTACACCCCCTGCGACCGCCTGACGGTATATTCCCGCGCCGGATTTGCCGCCAAGCAGTATCTGAACAACTCCGCTGAGTTCTCTGTGGGGACCAACTTCAAGCTCATTCCCTCCCGCGAGGATGATTTCTTCGGCATTTCCTACGGAGTACTCAAACCTCAGACTCCGACCGAACACCATCGTGAACATGTGGTGGAAGCTATGTACAGCTTGCAAATCAACGACTACTTGAAAGTGATTCCCCATGTTCAGTACGTCTCCAGACCGGCTTATAGTAATGCTGTTGATGACTGTATCTGGGGTGTGCAGACCGTGTTCTCCTTCTGAACAATTTGTGCTGTAACGTGTATGTAGAAAAGGCGCGCCGGGGAGAAATCCCCGGCGTGCTCAATGTTACAACTAATTGAGGAAAGTCATCAGCTGTCGGTTGCCGTTTTCCTCTGCCCGTTGGCGGGCGGTAGCGAGGTCGCGGCGGGTTCTGATGAGGGCTCGGAGTGTTTTTCTGTGTTCGTTATCTGTTGCTGCCAGGATAGCTTCTGTGCGGGACAGCTTCGGGTTGAACGCGATAATGTGACGCACAGCGGCGGGCTTTCCTCGCTCTGCCGCGCGGAGCAGGGTGTCCGCGGAGGCAAGTTCATATTGTTCACACAGCAGGGAGCCACCCCAACAGGCCAGACAGAATAAAAGCACGTTTACCACCCCGTAGACCCAGCCGCGCTTCTCGTTCACTTCCTCCCGGTCGGTTTCATAGATAATGGACCATATCATCCGGAATATACTCGCGGCCAGCGAGATGAGGAACAACTTTACTGACAGGCCGGAAGTATAAGATCCGAAGCCAAATCTGCTCCGACGACCATAGGTGTTCCCGAAAAAGGCAAAGAGAAAGCCCGCCAGTACCAGCAAGGCTCCCAGTTGCGACATGGTCCCCAGCAGCAGTCTTCCGCATCCTGCGGAAATGATTTGGAGCGGGGGCATGCCGGGGTTACATTTGCGGGCCTGTACCACGGCAATGGCAAATGTTCCCAGCCAGACGGTGGCAGCCTGCGCTGCTTCCGATTTCATGCTGCTGAGCAAATCGGCATCCTGTCGGCCAATCCAGAGCAACACGGCCAGCGAAACCCAGTTGAACAGCGTCACCGGCATGCTCAGAAAAACATCCTGTGTATTACGGTATAAGGCAAATTGATTCTTGGACGCGCGATAGATGCCGATGCCGCCTGCCGTCAGCAGGGCGATAATGCCCCAGAACGAGAGACGGAAGAGCCACACGTTCGGCTCCGGCAGAGAGTAGGCGAGGGTAGAAGTCATCACGCGGGTGACTCTAACAGCATCATAATCCTTTGTCAAGAGTGTAATGCTCGGGATTCTCATCGTTCTGCGTTGAAAGTGCTCGACATGGCGCGCGGAATACTTGACAGCTCAGCTGTTTTCCGCTAGTGTGATGCCATGTTCTCGCTTCTTTCCGATAAGCTTGATGATGCACTGCGCAAAGTGCGTGGCCTGAGCAAAATTTCCGAGTCCAACATCAAGGACGCGCTGCGTGATGTGCGGATGGCACTGCTGGATGCCGATGTGGAGTACAGCGTTGCCCGCGAGTTCATTGCCCACGTCAAGGAGCAGGCCATGGGGGAGAAGGTGCTCAAATCCGTGAAACCCGGAGAGCAGATTGTCAAGATTTTCCGCGATGAACTCGCAGCCTTGCTGGGCGGCGATGCGGCAGAACTGAACCTGACACCTCCCGCGCACATTCTGGTGGTGGGCCTCAATGGTGCGGGTAAGACAACCACCAGCGCCAAGCTGGCACGCCGGCTGAAGCTGGATGGACACAAGCCTCTGCTGGTGGCGTGTGACCTCATTCGTCCGGCGGCCATTGACCAGCTGGCCACGCTGGCGGCTCAGGTGGAGGTGCCGGTCTATACCCCTTCTGCGAGCGAAAAAGATGTCATCCGCGTGGCGAAGGATGCCCTGCGTTGGGCCGAGGGGCAGGAGCATGATTGCATTATCTTTGATACCGCCGGTCGCCAGGAAGTGGATGATGCCCTCGTGGCAGAGCTGCGTAAGCTTGCCAAATTCCTCAAGCCGCAGGAGGCCCTGTTGGTGGCGGACGCTGCAACCGGTCAGCAGGCCGTGCGCGTGGCTCAGACCTTTGATGCGGCTGTGGGGCTCACCGGTATTGTGCTGACCAAGCTGGATGGCGATGCCCGCGGCGGTGCTGCGCTCTCCATGCGCGCCGTGACCGGGAAGCCTATCAAATACATGGGCGAGGGTGAAAAGCTTGATATGTTCGGTGCTTTTGTGCCGCAGCGCATGGCTGACCGAATTCTCGGCATGGGTGATATTGTCGGTCTGGTGGAAAAGGCTGCTGAGAAGATAGACCAGGAATCGGCCATGAGCTCCATGAATCGCCTGATGAGCGGTGAGTTTAACTTCAATGATTTCCTGAACCAGATGAAGATGATGCAGAGCCTGGGGCCGCTGGAGGGCTTGCTGGGCTTGCTGCCGGGGTTCAGCAAGATTCGCAAGAATCTGCCGGAGGGTGCGCTTGATCCCAAGCGCATGAAACACATGGAGGCTATCGTGCTGTCTATGACTCCTGCGGAACGTGCTAACTACAAGCTGCTCATTCCCTCCCGCCGTCGCCGCATTGCCAAGGGCTCCGGTTGCTCTGAGATTGAGGTGAACCGCTTCATCAAGAACTTTAAGGAAATGAAGGAAATGATGAGCGGCAAGGGCAAGATGGGCGGCCTGATGAAGAGCATGATGCGCGGTGGTGCTGCCGGCAAGATGCCCGCCGGGATGCCGGATATGGCATCGCTCATGAATGGAGCAGAGGGCGGTATGCCTGATATGTCGCAGATGCCGGATCTGTCTGCCTTGGCAGAGATGGCGGGTAAGCGCGGCATGCCGAGAGGCGGCATGGGAGGCATGAATGCTTTCCGTGGACTCTTCAAGCGTCGTTGAATGATCCGTTGCCATGTGGAAATGGTGCATAGGACTGTTGTTGGCTGCGGTGGCATCGGCACTGACACCGCAGCAGGTGGTGGTCATTTATAATGAAAAATCCCCGCTGAGCAAAAAAGCTGCTCTCCGCTATGCAGAAGTCCGCAATATCCCACAGGAGAATATGGTGGGATTGAAACTCAGCGCGAATAATCTCACGAGAGAGAATTATGAAAAGCTGGTGGAGAAGCCTCTGCTCAAGATAGCAGGAGAACGGGAGTGGCGTCTGGCTTCTGCTGTTTCATTGGGCGGTAAAAAGGAGATTTATGCTTTGTTGCTGATGCCGGATTGTCCTCTGATGGTGGGAAGAATCCCCGGTTCAGATAAAGAGAATCCCCAGTTAAAGAGTTCTGCCACGCTCGATGCGGAGCTGGCTCTGCTCGGAGCACGATATCAGCTTCCCGGCACCATTACCAACCCCTCTTTCGAAGGCAGCAGGCGGTTTTGCGAAACACCTCCGGCGGCACTGAGCGTCTGCCGTATCGATGCACCGGATGAGGCGACCATCATGCGCATGATAGAAGAACCGGCGCAGGTGGAGCGGCAGGGCCTTTGGGGATGGGTTGTCGTGGACAGCGGAGGCCCTTATCCCATGGGCGATGCCTGGATTCGCGAGGTGGCCGCTCTGGCTCAGCGTGCCTGGCAGCCGCTTTTCCACGAAAGCTCCCGAAAAACGCTTGCAAAGGATTTCCCCATGATGCAGGGAGTGGCGGCTTATTTCGGGTGGTATGCCTATCCGGCAAACGGTCCGTTTTCCGAAACGGCCCCGGACTCTTTCCGCTTTCTCCCAGGCTCTATTGCCTTTCACCTGCATTCCTATAGCTGCAGTTCCCCCAAGAATGCCAAAATATGGGTTGGTGCCTTGCTGAAACGTGGAGCAGCCGTTAGCGCCGGAAATGCGTCGGAGCCCTATCTCCATGCCACGATTCACCCGGATATCTTCTATAATCGCTTGTTGAGAGGCTATACCGTGGCAGAAGCAGCTCTGCAGGCCACGCCTTATCTGTCCTGGCAGAATCTCGTTCTCGGTGACCCGCTTTATCGGCCTTTTGCTGCTCGTACGGTGAATCGGGTGCCGCAGGATAACCCTTTTGTGCAGTGGTCACTGATGACCGCCGGATGCCGTGGCAATTATGAGCAGATGCTTGCGAAATTGCCGCGATACCTGTCCGGAAAACATGGCGCATTCTTTGCGGAGGCATTTGCCTGGTATTGTCTGGAACACAAAGCTCCCGGCAAGGCTGCGGAATATTTCCGCATGGCCATGAATGGTTCTCAGCGTCACGAAGATAATTTACGCAACAGACTGCTGTACATTACCTCACTTTTTAACAAGGGAGAGCAGGAGCTTGCAAAGGACATGATGCGGCGGTGTCTGGCGGAAACAATACGTTCCCCGCACTACGCAGCGGTGGAGGCCACCGCTGATGTGGTTATCAAGGAAGAGCGTGACCGCGAGCGTGCCGAAAAGAAAAAACGTGAGGCCGAAGCAAAGAAAGCCGCGGAAGCTGCCGATAAGAAATAAACGGTGCTGCGTCCGTGGCGCGCTTCAGAATAGCAAACAGTTAAAGGTCAGAATCACGGACAAGGGAATACACAAAACCGAGAGCACCCACCGCAGCCATTTGCTATTGTCACGAACATAGTTGATGCTTTCTTGCTTTTTTTAGCCGGACCTTGATGAGAGCATTGTGTCAGATCACGTCCGGATTGTCCGGATGGCGGTGCGGGGCTGTTTGTTCCAGAATCCGTGCGGTTGTGATGCTGCCGGAGAGGGTGGGGATGATGAAGAGCCCGAATCGGGCACGGGTGCAGGCCACATAGAAATCCGCTGCTGTGAATCCACGGTATTCATCCGGTGCCGGGATATCCGTGAGGATGACGAAGGGGGCTTCCAACCCCTTGAATCCCTTGATGGTATCGGCCAGGATGCGCGGGCTGTCGTGGCGGCGGCATCGTTCATGCCGTGCAGCGGTTTCCTGTGCGTTTTCGGTAGCGTCGGCATAGTCCAGCTCCGGGCAGAAAGGGAAGCTGCATCGTGCGTTGCTTGCCCGCCACGGGGAAAGCACCACGATATCGCTGTTGCGGATGTGGTACTCCGCGTGGTTCTTCAGTTCCTCGATGGCTCTGCGGACTTCGATCGCCCGTTCTTCCGGCGAATCGGAGGCTGCTCTCAGCCGGAGCGGTGCTCCGCTGTACAGGGAGGGGGACATGGAGAGCAGCGTGGGTAATATGCCGTGGCTGAAGGTAGCGATGCGCCAGGCGTTACGCAGATTCCGGGTGAGCCGTATGCGGGTGGGCAGATCCGGCAGCTCGTGGCAGCGGTGGTAGATGTCCTGCCGGGTGTCGGCAAAGAGGTAGAGCTTCCCTTCCGGCACCAGTATGCTGCGGATGATATCCCACCAGACGGGCTTGAAATCCTGTGCTTCATCCACAAAGATATAGTCGTGCCGGGGCAGGGCAGCTTTGCCGGAAGCCACCCATTCCCATCCCGCATCATCCAGATAGGGTGTCTGCTCATCGTACAGAATGAGGTCATCGCGCCCGGCCGGGCGGATGATGTGCTCAATGCAGTAGTCGTGGAATCCGGCGATGATGATATGCTCTGCTCCCCGGCAGCCCCGGATGCCGCGCCGCAATCTGTATGCCAGCGCGTTGTTGTAGCACAGCAGCAGGATGCTTCCCTCGCTTCCCGCCGGCTGTAGCGCCGCCAGTCGTCGCACTTCTCGGATCGCCATTTCCGTTTTGCCGGAGCCCGCGCACCCCTCCACCCGAATGCCGCCACGCGATTCTTCCAGTTTGGGCAGCAGCCGGAATAAATCCGGCGCGGCGTTGGCCATGGTCTCCGTGTAGTTGCTGAAATCCATGCGGAAGAGCAGATTCGGAGCGAAGTATTCCTCCAGCTCACGCACTAGTGCCTCTGTCATGAGGCTGCCTTTTCGCCGCCGATACACAAAAAGACTTTCGATGCGTTCCTGCAGGTGGTTTTCCAGTGCTTCGCGCCCGCAGAGATAGAGCGATTCGAGCGGTACATGCGTCTTGTGGCTGATGCTTTTGTCCTCTTCGCTCGTGTTGTTGCACAAATCCGGCGGTACGGCGTTGGTGAGGATGGCCATGGCGCGTATCTCCGGCTGCTGTCGGCTGTTCTCCGGCAGTATCCCGCGATGCACCAGCCCCTGTATCACTTTTCTGCTGCACAGAAATGCCTGATTGAGGGGCGATTTCTTGTGCCCGAGCCCCGTCCATACGGTATCTTCTTCCTTGGCTTTTCCCTGCCATTCTCCGTGGTGAAGCCGGACGAACGGCCAGTCCTTCACCTCGATGACCACGATACCCAGCCCGGGTATCAGCACAATGAAGTCTGCCTCGTAATTGTCGTAGTTGTTCTTTCTCTTGCTGTGTTCCCGGTGGTTTAGAATAGCTACCCAGTCATCCGGCATCTGCTGCAGTTGCTGATAGACCTGAAGCTCGCCGTATTGCGTTTTTTTCGTCAGGTGGGATGGATACATTCTGGCCATGGCATCAGCCCGTGATTCTATCACGTTACTCCCGTTTGTAAAGAAAGAAGCCTTGCGGATGATGCGTTATGGTGTGTTTCGGCCCCAGTCAAACAACAACCACCGGAGAGCTTCTCTCCGGTGGTCGAAAGAGGAGTACTGTTACCGGGAAAAATCAGGCTTTCTGACGCTTGGTTGCAGCAGAGATGCCGAGGATGACACCCAGCAGCGCCACGCCGCCGATACCGAAGAGAATCGGCGTGCACAGGGTGCATTCTTCTTCCGGCGGGTTGGCATCGGTGATAACGAGCTCTTTCAATACGGGCGACCATCCGCCTTCGGCCTCGCTGAGGTTGGCACGCACGGTGAAGTTGAGTCCCTCGGTGGGCTGCTCATTGTGGAGGTCAACGGCGAATCCTGGATCCATCAGACCGCCGGAGACTACCGTATCGGTGATGGCCAAATTCCCGGTTGAGGGGGCATAGGTCTTGCCGAGGACGCTTTCTGGGGTAACGTTGCCATCAACCGTGGCTACCAGGTAGGTTGTTTCACTGTTGAGTTTCAGGTTGTTGAAGGTAAAGGTGTAATCAATGCCCGGTGTGGCGGTCGGCGCCTCATTGGAAAGACCGATGATGCTCAGCGTGGTCGGTTCCATGACCATCAGCTTGAATGACACGGGACGGCGGATGGCATCGCGCCCCGCCAGGGTCAGCTTGTTGAGATAATAATCGCCGGTGAACGTCTTGGGCTGCTGCTCACTAATCGGGGCAATGGTATCAGCCTTGATGGTGAAAGTGAAGCCATGCACATAAGCAGCGTTGGGTGTGCCGATGGCGTTTGTCTTGTACGAAAGCGTATCGCCGGCCATGGCGCAGGCTGCGGCAGCGAGGAGGGTAATGAGCGTTTTTTTCATAGTGAATGGGAATGTGTGGGGGTTTTCGAGAAGAAACGATGCGGACACCTTCGTCCACCCTGTTATTTTCGCAGAATCGGCGAAAATAGCAAGTTATTTTTGTTCCGCAGCCTGTTTTCGGGCAGGAAAAGGACGATTGCCGCCCTCATGCACGCCCGGTGAGGGTTGTGTAGGTCTGGAGGGCGTAGGAATCGGTCATGCCGGACACGTAATCAATGACATGGGCAAAGCGGGATTCGCGGGTGGCGGCTTCCTCCGGCGTGGCGTGGAGGATGGCGGCAATTTTCGGGCTGAGCGGGTGGGCGGAATCCTCCACCCAGAGCAGGAAGAGCTCCAGGAGGCCGCGAATGACGTTGAATCCGGTGATTTCGATGCGCTGCACGCTCTCGTGGCTGTAAATGTGGTGCAGGGAGAAGCTGCTGACGGCTTCGTAATCCGCACAGAGGGGCGAGGCTTTCATGAGCGATGTGGTGAGCGCTCCGCTCATCATGGCATCGTACTGCTCCTCCAGGGTGAGGCGGAGGACGCGGATGCACTGGCCGACGGCAAGGGCGCGGGCATAGTGGATGCCGGCGGCGGGGCCGTGGCAGCGGCTTTCCTCTTCGGCTCGGTCGCGGTGTTTCTGTTCCAATCGACCCAGCAGACAGAGCTGTTCCAGCGTTTGATCGTAGCTGATGATGCGGGAGATGAACGCATCCTCCAAATCCGCTATCAGGTAGCTGATATCGTCCGCTGCTTCCATCAGGAACGCCAGCGGATGCCGCGCCCGGCAATCCGGGGCAATCTCCGGCATGCCGCAGGTCTCTGCAACGGTGCGGAACGTGGGTAAATCATCGGTATTGATACCGAATTTCTTGTAGCGGCGAGGGGCGGTTGTTGTGGCTGCCGGGGGGCAGGGGTATTTGGTGAACGCGCCCAGCGTGGCAGCTGTGAGGTCGAGCCCGCGGCCGTTGATAGGGTCGCAGATGCGGGTGAGCAGGCGGAATCCCTGGGCATTGCCCTCAAAGCGGAATTCCGCAAAGTCCGGGGAACAGATACCGGAGCGGATGGCCTCTGCAATGGCGGTTTCGATGGCTTTCTCCCCGGAGTGACCGAAAGGCGGGTTGCCGATATCGTGTGCCAGACAGGCGGTGGCCACGATATCGCCCAGCGGGGAGAGGTCTACACCCGGGGCATCGCCGCGCTCCTCGATGATTTCGCGCAGCTCCAGCGCGAGGGCGCGCCCCACGTTTTCCACCTCCAGACTGTGGGTGAGACGGGTGCGGACATAATCATTGCGCCCCAGCGGGAACACCTGGGTCTTGTCCTGCAGCCGACGGAAGGCGCTGGAATACAGCACTCGCCCGTAATCGCGGTTGAACGCGCTGCGTTTTCCCGCCGTGCCGCCGCCGCCGCTCAGGCGTGCGCTGCTCAACAATGCCGACCATTCCATGCGCGCAGAATACCACAGAAAATCGATTGATGACAAGCGGAAAGCGTCATTTCGGAAACAGATGACGGCATAATTCCGTCAAAAACGGTTTTGCGGAAAGGTTAAGCTTGACTCCGCAGAGGTGTTGGCGTACAATCCCGCCCGCCATGAACGCAGAACAGATTAAGAACACGCCGCTGTGCGACAAACACGTCGCTCTCGGTGCCAAGATGGTCCCCTTCGCGGGGTGGAATATGCCGGTGCAGTACACGGGCATCATTGACGAGCACAACACCGTCCGCAATGCCTGCGGTGTGTTCGATATCTCCCACATGGGCCAGTTTGTGGTGAAGGGTGAGGGCGCTACCGCCTGGCTCAACGGCATGTTCACCAACAACCTCAACAAGCTCGTGGACGGCATGGGTCAGTACTCCATCATGCTCAACGAAAAGGGCGGCGTGATTGATGACCTCATCATCTACCGCCTCGGCGAGGATAATTACTTCGTGGTGGTGAACGCCAGCATGGTTGATGAAGACTACGCCTGGCTCACCGCTCACAAGCCCGAGGGTATCGAGCTGACCAACCTGAGCGCCGACTATGTGGGCCTGGCTGTGCAGGGACCCGCCTGTGAGGATGTGTTTGCCAAGCTTTGCCCCGGTGTGGAGCTGCCCGTGCGCAACGGTATCCTCCGCTTCAATGCCGACGGTGACGATGTGATTGTGTGCCGCACCGGTTATACCGGAGAGAACGGCTATGAGTTCTTCTGCCCCGCCGCCAAGGGGGTGCAGTGGTTCGAGAAGGTCATCGACTGCGGTGCCAAGCCCTGCGGCCTGGGTGCCCGCGACAGCCTTCGTCTGGAGATGTGCTACTCCCTCAACGGCTCCGACCTTTCCCCGGAGAAGACCCCGCTGGAAGCCGGTCTCTCCTGGTGCTGCGATTTGACCAAAGATTTCATCGGTGCTGATGTGCTCCGTCAGCAGAAGGCTGAGGGTCGTCCCACGGCTCTGGTGGCCATCGAATACACCGGCAAGGGCGCTCCTCCCCGCCACGGCTACGAGGTGCAGCTGCAGGACGGCACTCCCCTGGGCGAGCTGTGCAGCGGTGTGCTTTCCCCCAGTCTGGGCAAGGGTATCGGCATGGCATATGTGCCCGCCGCCCTCGGCAAAATCGGCACTCCGGTGAATGTGATGGTGCGCGGCAAGGCCGTGGCAGCCGTCATCGTGAAGAAGCCCTTCCTCAAGAAGTAATCCCCCTTTTCCTTTAATCCCGTTTAACCCCAAAAACATACAAACATGAGCACGAATCCTGCTGAATACAAGTACTCCTCCGAGCACGAATGGGTGAGCCCCGTTGTGGACGGTGTGGTGACCATCGGTATCACCGATCACGCCCAGTCTGAGCTGGGTGATGTGGTCTATGTGGACCTCCCCTCCGAGGGTGACTCCTTTGCCGCCGGCGACAGCATCGCCGTGGTGGAGTCCGTGAAGGCCGCTTCCGATGTGTACAGCCCCGTTTCAGGCGAGGTTGTGGAGGTGAACGAGGCTCTGGATGCCGAGCCCGGTACGGTGAACTCCGACCCCAACGGCGCCGGCTGGCTCTGCAAGGTGCGTCTGTCCGACCCGTCCGAGCTGGACGCCCTGATGGATGCCGAGGCCTACACCGCCTTCTGCGAGTAAAGCAAGCTTCCCGGCGGGCAATTGTCACTGCGTCAATTGCCCGCCGCTTTTTTTATCTCCCCTGAATACGATTTATCATGATTACCGCTCAGACTTCTTTTATTCCGCGCCACATCGGGCCCTCCGATGCTGAGGTGCAGGAAATGCTGCAGACCATCGGTTTCTCCTCCCTGGATGAGATGACCGATGCCATCGTCCCCACTGATATCCGCCTGAAAGCCCCGCTGGCTATGGATGCCCCCATGGCAGAGCAGGAGGCGCTGGCCGCCCTCTCCGGCGTGCTGGCCGCCAACAAGCCCGCCCACAGCCTCATCGGCCAGGGCTACTACGGCACCTTCATGCCCGCCGTCATCCAGCGCAATGTGTACGAGAACCCGGGTTGGTACACGGCCTACACGCCCTACCAGCCGGAGATTGCCCAGGGTCGACTGGAGATGCTCATGAACTTCCAGACCATGATTGCCGGGCTGACCGGATTGCCGGTGGCCAATGCCTCCATGCTGGACGAAGGCACCGCTGCCGCAGAGGCCGTGAACCTGTGCATCAGCTCCAAGAATCGCAGCAACACCTTCTTTGTGGCAGACACCTGCTACCCGCAGACGATTGATGTCATCCGCACCCGTTGCGAGACCACGGGCGTGAACCTCATCGTGGGTGACTGGCGCTCCTTGGATCCAGCCTCCGTGGCCGGGCTCGCCGGTGTGCTCGTGCAGTACCCGGACAATCTGGGCAGCGTGGAGGACTACTCCGCCTTCTTTGCCAAGTGCCATGCCGCCAAGGTGCTGTGCGTGGTGGCTGCCGACCTGCTGGCGCTCACCGTGCTGAAGGAACCGGGTGCTTTCGGTGCCGATGTCTGCGTGGGTACGACCCAGCGCTTCGGTATCCCCATGGGCTTCGGTGGCCCCGCCGCCGCCTACATGGCTTGCTCCGATGCGCTGAAGCGCAAGCTGCCGGGTCGCTACATCGGTCTCTCCGTGGATAAGGACGGCAAGCCCGCTTATCGTCTGGCCCTCCAGACTCGCGAGCAGCACATCCGCCGAGAGAAAGCCACCTCCAACATCTGCACGGCTCAGGTGCTCACCGCTCTGCTCAGCACCTTCTACGCCATGTACCAGGGCCCGCAGGGACTGAAGGATGTGGCCATGACGGCTCACCGTCTTGCCGCCGCCTTCGCCGCCGCTGTGACCGCCGCCGGCAAGAAGGTGGTGTCCGCCAATTACTTCGACACCGTGACCGTTTCCGCTCCGGACGAGGCCGATGCGCTGGTGGCTGCCGCGCTGACCGCCGGTTACAATATCCGCCGCATCGATGCCGACACCGTGTCCGTCTCCTTCGATGAGACCACCACGGATGCCGACGTGGCCGCCCTTTGCGCCGCATTCGGTGCTACCGCCGGGGAGGTGCCCGCCGCTGCCGTGTGGGCAGGGGAGTTCTCCCGTACCTCCGCTTTCTGTCAGGAGAAGTGCTTCAACGCCTTCCATTCCGAGACGGAGATGATGCGCTACATCCGTCGCCTGGAGAGCAAGGACCTCGCCCTCAACGAGGCCATGATTCCGCTGGGCTCCTGCACGATGAAGGCCAACTGCGCCGCCATCATGATGCCCATCACCTGGCAGGCCGTCACGGAGCTGCATCCCTTCGCCCCCGCAGACCAGTGCAAGGGCATGACCAACATGCTGCAGCAGCTGGAGAAGATGCTGGCCGTGGTGACCGGATTCCACAGCTGCTCCCTGCAGCCCAACTCCGGTGCCGCCGGTGAATACGCCGGTCTGCTCACCATCCACCGCTACCAGGTGGCTCAGGGACAGGGACACCGCAACGTCTGCCTTATCCCCAACTCTGCTCACGGCACCAACCCCGCCTCCGCCGCTATGGCCGGCTTCAAGGTGGTGCCCGTCAAGTGCGACGACCTCGGCAACATCGACCCCGCCGACCTCAAGCTGCAGGCAGAGACGCACCGCGACAACCTCGCGGCTCTCATGGTGACCTATCCCTCCACCCACGGCGTGTACGAGTCCGGCATTGCCGACCTCTGCCGCATCGTGCATGAGAACGGCGGTCAGGTGTACATGGACGGTGCCAACATGAACGCCCAGTGCGGCCTGACAAACCCCGGCACCATCGGTGCCGACGTCTGCCACCTCAACCTGCACAAGACCTTTGCCATGCCCCACGGCGGCGGTGGTCCCGGCGTGGGCCCCATCTGCTGCGCCGAGCATCTGGCTCCCTACCTGCCCGGTCACTGCTGCACGGCGGAGACCCGCACCCAGGGTGCCGTCGCTTCCGCAGAGTACGGTTCTGCCTCGCTCAACCCCATCACCTGGATGTACCTCACCATGATGGGCTTCGAGGGACTCAAGCGTGCCTCCCAGATGGCCATCCTGAATGCCAACTACATCGCCAAGCGTCTGGAACCCTACTTCCCGACCCTCTACGCCGGTGCCAACGGCCTGGTGGCTCACGAGTGCATCCTCGATACCCGCCCCATGCTGGACAAGAGCCACCTGAGCGTGGACGATATGGCCAAGCGCCTCATGGACTACGGTTTCCATGCCCCCACCATGAGCTTCCCCGTGCACGACACGCTCATGGTTGAGCCCACGGAGTCCGAGAGCAAGTACGAGCTGGACCGCTTCATCGATGCCATGATTGGTATCTACAACGAGATGAACGCCGTGGCAGAGGGCACCGTGCCCGCCGATGACAACGTGATGGTGAACGCCCCGCACACCGCCCTGAGCGTCTGTGCCGATGAGTGGACGCACGCCTACACCCGCGAGCAGGCCGCCTTCCCGGCCTCCTGCCTGAAGCTGCACAAGTTCTGGCCCGGTTGCTCCCGCGTGGACAACACCTACGGCGACCGCAACTTCTGCTGCACCTGCGACACGCTCTGCAAGGCAGAAGAAGCCTGATCACACGCCGTTACCTGAAAAATCAACCGCCCCGGTGCATGCCATCGGGGCGGCTTTTTCGTCCTGTCATCGGAACGGAAAGGAAAACGAATCAGAGCGTCCGGTAGAAGTAATCCTCATCCCTTTCCCGGGAAATGAGCCCCTCATCCTTCATCCTGTCAGTAATGAGCGCCGCCAGCCCGTAACCGATTTCAAAGCGTTTCTCCAGTGTCTCTTCATGGATGCGCTCCTGCGTTTTCGCAAACTCACAGACCCTGCGGTACAGCTCCTGCCGCTCCGGAGACGCAAGATAATCCACCGGAGCTTCCACCGCCGGCTGCCCCGGATCATCCGTAGCATCCTCACTCGGCATGACCATCTCCATCATCACACGCATCATCTCCCTGAGCTCCGGCATCGTTTCGTGCTTTTCCATGCACCCATTGTAGCGGCTCAACCCTCGTCAAACAACAAAAAAATGGCAAAAAAATCAAATTTGGCTTGCCAAGGGCAGGGCAGACGTGTATAATGCGCGCGTCCTGCAAGGGACAACATACAGGCGGGGTATTAGCT
>CAYYKC010000038.1:0-19987 GCA_964471605.1 uncultured Akkermansia sp.
ACGGCACAGATGCCGCAGGCAATAAGGGCTTCACCGGCTGGGGTATCACCGGTGCTATGCGAGTGAACTTCTGATGAATCCTCCCCCGCTGCCTGGCTCACTCCGCGCAGCGGGGAACTCCCGCGTAGGTGATGGAGCCACCGTCGGCACCGCTGCCGGGGCCGAGTTCCACGAGAAAATCTGCGCGGGAAAGGATATCCCGATTGTGCTCGATGCAGAGGATGGTGTGCCCGGCGGCGCGGAGCCGGAACAGGGCACGCAGTAGCAGCTCCAGCTCGCCGAAATGAAGCCCGGTGCTCGGTTCATCCAGAATGAAAAGAAGCTTCTCCCCCGGTTTGCCGCCGCGAGTGGGTGCAGCTTTGGAAAGGTAGGTGGCCAGTTTGATACGCTGACTCTCGCCGCCGGAGAGGGTGGTGACGGAACGATCCAGCGGCAGATAGCCAAGGCCGAGTTCCTGCAGGGCTTTCAGGATGGCGACCGCCCGCGGGATGGGGGAGAAGAACTCCACGGCTTCATCCACCGTGCGGGCAAGCGCCTGTGCAATAGACTGACCTCGCCAGGTGACTTCCAGCGTTTCGCGGTTATAACGTGCGCCGTGGCAGGCATCACACTCCGTGTAGAGGTCAGCCAGGAAGTTCATGTCCACCTGAAGTCGGCCTGTGCCCATGCAGCGCTCGCAGCGTCCGCCGCGCACATTCAGGGAAAAGCGGGAGGCCGTATACCCGCGCTGTCGGGAGAGCGGGAGCGCGGCAAACAACGGGCGCAACACATCCAGCAACCCCGTGGCAGTGGCAGGAGTGGAGCGTGGCGAGCTGCCCAGAGGCGATTGGTCCACCACGACAGCACGAGCCACTGCATCCGCGCCCGGGAATCCGCCTTTTTTCAGCGCGGGCAGCAGGCACTCATGCACCAGCGTACTCTTACCGGAACCACCCGGACCGCTCAGACAGGTGAACGCCCCCAGCGGCAGCCGCAGTCGCACGTCCTTCAGATTGCGGGCAGAGGCAGCAGGCAGCTCCAGCCAGTGGCAGGAATCCAGCTCACAGGGCTCTACGGAAGGCATCTCCCGACGTCCGGAAAGCCAGGCACCCGTGGGAGAGCTTTCGTGGGTCAGGAAGTCCGAATAAGTGCCCTCTGCCAGCACCCTACCCCCATTCGGACCGGCACCGGGCCCCATTTCCACCAGCCAATCGGCGGCTTTCAGCAGCTGCGGGTCGTGCTCCACCACGAGAATGGTGTTGCCTTTGTCTCGCAGGCGATGCAGAGCCCGCACCAGTTTCTCTGTCTCGCGGGGGTGCAGCCCGATGGTGGGTTCATCCAGAATATAAAGCACGCCGGAAAGGCCGCCGCCAATCTGTCCGGCCAGTCGAGCCCGCTGCAATTCCCCACCCGACAGGGTGTTGGCGGCGCGGGAAAGAGAGAGGTAGCCCAGCCCCAGCTCTATCAGACAGTCCAGGCGTTTCAGCGTCTCGGCTACTGCCGGGGTCAGAGCCTCCCGGAACACGGCGGGAAGTTCCAAAGCGGCCATCAAATCCCGGTTTGCCTGTACGGAAAGCTCACAGAACGCCCCCAGATTCAGTTCCTGCCCGGCAACATCCAGCGTAACAGCCAGAGCCGTGGGATTCAACCGCATTCCCCGGCAGTCGGGGCAGATGAGCGGCTTTTTCCGGGCATCTTCCACCATGCCCAGACCTTCGCAACGCGGGCAGGCACCGTGGGAGGAATAATGGGAGAAGAGCCCCGGGGTCAAATCCGGTAGCGTGAATCCGGTCTCGGCATTGCGATAGCGCGTATGAAAGCATTGCAGCAGCGGCTCCTCGCCCTTCGGCAGCAACAGCGCGCGCACTTCATCCTGACAGACGCGCAGAGCGGTCTGCACGGAATCTGCCACGCGCGAATCTGTGCCGGGGCGCAGAACGATGCGATCCACCACCAGTTCGCAGACATCGCCCTCCTGCGGCGGGGTCTTCTCCAGCTCATCCAGCTCGCAGACCGTACCATTGACCCGCACGCGGAGATAGCCCTGCTTACGCAGCATGAGGATATCCGACTCAGGCTCACGCCCGAACACCGGAGGCAAGGGAGCCAGCAGCGTGAGGCGTGTTCCCTCCGGCTGCGCCATGAGAGAGGTCACGATTTCCTCCGGGCTCAGGCGGGTCAACCGCACACCCGTCACCGGATCATGCGGCACACCGAGCGCGGCATACAGAATCCGCAGGTAATCCAGCACCTCCGTGAGCGTCCCCAGCACAGAGCGCGAATGCCCCACGGGCACATGCTGCTCCAGGCAAAGCGCTGGCGGCAGTCCCTCAATGGACTCTACCCGTGGTTTTTCCGGGCGAGCCAGCAAGCGGCGCGCCCCGGGAGAAAGACAATCCAGGAAGCGCCGACGTGATTCAGCAAAAAGGGTGTCGTATGCCAGCGTGCTTTTGCCGGAGCCGCTGGGCCCCATGAGCGCTATCAGCTTGCCGCCCGGCAGCGTGACATCCACATGCTGCAGGGTGTTCTGCGTGGCCCCGGTGATGCGGATATCCATACAGCGGTCAATCTCTGGGCGGGATATACTGCCCGCCCGGTTCAACGGCAATATCCGCCGCATCACAACGTCCTCGCAACACGCCTTCGCGCCCCACGCGAATCACCCCGGCGGCTCGCACATCTGCCGCCAGTTTACCCTCCACCAGAGCCTCGCGAACCGATACACCCTCCGTCATCACCACCTCGGCCGCCCGGTCAATCACCAGACGGCGAGCCCGCACCTCACCCTCCACACGGGAAGATTCCCGGAAGCAAAGCTCCTGCGTACAGCGAATATTCCCGGAAACACGGCCATACACCGTCATGTTGCGGCAAACAACGGACAAATGCGATAGAACAGTACCGGGGGGTACCATCACATTGCCCAGGGTTCTCACGGTGAGATTGCGAGTGCCGGAGTTCAGCTCCACATCCTCCATATTCAGCGTGGCGTGGCAATGCACACAGCCGGCGGAGATGGCAGAGGTGGGCACATGGGAACGCCGCCCGCACTCGTAGCACTCCACCTCGCGCGTGGGCACTCTGCTCTGCGGCGTGGCAGAACGGAAAGAGGTGAGCGCCACCCTGCGGTCGCGCTCACCTTCCGGCAAAAGGCCGGAGACATACGGCACATTCAATGGCTCTGTTCTGTACTCCGGCATGAGAAATGCGATTGTGGTCTGAAGGCTTAACCCAGCAGGTTGCCATCAGTGCTCTTGGCAGCCTTGCCGGGCTTCTTGGCAGGAGCTGCGGGAGCAGGGGCGGCATTCACGGGAGCGCCCACGCGGCAGTAACCCACGAACACGGCTCCTTCCTCGATGGAGATGCGGGAAGCGGTCACATCGCCCACCAGCTCTGCGGTGGAGGCCAGCACCACACGATCCGTCACCTCAATATCGCCCATCACGCGACCATGAATGATAGCGCTCTTGGTACGCACGGCCACCTTGTTCTGCTCGCCGGCCTGAATGCTGGCATTAGCCCCCACAGTCAGCTCACCGTCGGAGGTAATTTCACCCTCCACAGAGCCGTCCACCAACAGGTCATCCGTGAACCGCAGGATACCCACCACGGACACATCGGAGTTCAGCACGTTGCGCGTAGCGCCGGGAACGGGAGCAGGAGCAACCGGAGCAACGGGCTCCTCATAGCCCATCGGCTCGGGCTCGCCAAAGGTGCCGGCGCCAAGGTCGGAACCGCCCATGACGGGCTGCTGGGGAGGAGCACCCCAGGGGGAAAGGTCGTCGCTCTGTCCAAAGGTCGGCTGCTGGGGAGCACCATCATTCGGCTTTTTCGGATACTTAAACATAATCTTCTTATCGTTAAATGGTTAAATAAAACTTCACTACCACCTGAAAGGGGCTGGCAATATCCTACCTTTTTACCCCGTCTTTGTCCACATGAAAATTTGTCAGAAGCGGATTTTTTTATACCTCTGCGGTGTAGATGGAGGCGATGCCCATACAGAGCGGCAGACAGGTGGCACCGGTATAGCCACAGCTCTGCATCAGGCGGCAGAACGCTGCCCCACGGGGGAAAGCCTCAATGCTCTCACCCAGATAGTCATAGGCACCGCTATTCCCGGTCACCCATCCTGCAATTTTCGGCAAAACCCGGTGCAGGTACAGTCTGTACGGTGCCGCCAGGATTCCCTCCGGCATGCTGAAGTCCAGTACCAGCAGATGCCCACCCGGTCGCAGCACGCGGCGGAACTCCTGCAGTGCCGCCGCATAGTCCGCCATATTACGCAGGCCGAACGCCACCGTTGCGGCATCGAACGAGGCATCCGGCAGCGGCAGATGAAGCGCATCCGCCTCCAGCACATTGGTAAGACCTCGCCGCACGGCTACATCCAGCATGGGTCGGCAAAAATCCGTTCCCAACACCTCCACTTCCGGCAAGGCTCGACTGATAGCCAGCGCCAGGTCACCCGTTCCGGTGGCAATATCCAGCAGGCGGCGAGGTTTCCACTCTGCCACGCGCTGCACCACCCGCTGCCGCCACAGCACATCCGTCCCCATGGAAAGGATGTGATTGGCGGTCACATAACGCTCTGCTATGGATGAGAACGCTGCGTGAACGTAGGCAGGATCAGGCATGGTGCATTACTTGATATGGGCGATGAGAGCGTCCCCGAATGCCGTGGTCGATACCGACTTGCTGCCGGGAATCATCTCCGCCAAATCTGCGGTCACAGTCTTGTCGGCAATGGCTCCCTCGATGGCGGCAATGATGCGGTCAGCGGCCTCATTCCAGCCGATGTAGCGCAGCATCATCTCTGCCGACAACAGGAAGGAACAGGGATTCACCACGTCCAGATTCGCCAGTTTCGGAGCCGTGCCGTGAGTAGCCTCGAACACAGCATGCCCGGTCTTGTAGTTGATATTGGCCCCGGGGGCAATACCTATGCCGCCCACCTGTGCCGCCAGCGCATCGGAACAATAGTCGCCGTTGAGGTTGAGCGTGGCGATGACGGAATGCTCCTGCGGGTGAATAAGGATTTCCTGAAGGAAGGCATCGCAGATGCAATCCTTGATGACGATGCCGTTGGGCAGCCTGCACCACGGTCCCTTGTCGATAAGCTCTGCCCCAAACTCCTTGCGAGCCAGCTCATAGCCCCAGTCGCGGAAACCGCCTTCGGTAAACTTCATGATGTTGCCCTTGTGCACCAGCGTGACGCTCGGGCAGTTGTTATCAATGGCATACTGAATGGCGGCACGCACCAGGCGTTCCGTACCCTCGCGAGAAACAGGTTTGATACCGAATCCGGAGCTGAGGGGGAAACGCACCTTGCCGGCTCGAGCCGGGAACGTGCTGTCCAGCCAGGCGAAGAAAGTCTCTGCCTCGGCAGAGCCGCATTCAAACTCAATCCCGGCGTAGATATCCTCCGTATTCTCGCGGAAGATGACCATATCCACTTTCTCCGGCTCTTTCACCGGGGTTTCAATCCCGCGGAAGTAGCGCACGGGGCGCACGCAGCTGTACAAATCCAGGCCCTGACGCAGCGCCACATTCAAGGAGCGGATACCGCCACCGACGGGCGTTGTCAGCGGGCCCTTGATACCTACGAGCAGTGTGCGGAACGCCTCCATTGTCTCATTGGGCAGCCAGTTGCCCGTGGTGTCAAACGCTTTCTGCCCGGCCAGAACCTCCTGCCACACCAGCGCCCGGGAATCTCCGTAGGCAGCCGACACGGCAGCATCAATCACGCGTCTGGCCGCCCGCCAGATATCCGGCCCGGAGCCATCGCCGATAATGTGAGGAATAATGGGAAAATCCGGCACGCACAATCCCTGCGCGCTCATGGTAATAGGAGTACCTTTGCTCATCTTTTCTGGTCGGTTGGTGGTCTGAATATTATTTACTCTCTTTCTCTTTGTCAGGGGCGGCTTTCTTCACGGCAGCCGGTTTGGAGGAGCGCTTGCCGTCCTTCGCCGCCATGTTGCAGCAGAAGAAGACCGCAGCCAGCAGAAGCGGCGGCAGCAGGAAAAACGTCCAGCCATCCGGTTTTTCCCCATGACGTCTCAGACGTTTATTGAGAAGAATGCTTTGAAGAGAACGGCGTGCCATAGTGTTACGCGCCACATTATACGCCTTTATTACAAAAAAGCAACTATGGAATTGTGCTATTTCTACTTAGCAGCAAAAAAATGGTGATCGAACCAATCCGGCTCCACCAACCAGGCAGGATTTTCCCATTGAAACATCAACGTCAAAGCGTTTTTTCTATTACGCGAATGATGTATTTGTATTCAACACATTGTCTATGGTTTCCACAAAACATCATTTCCTGCTCTGACTAAAAGAGCAAGTTCGTTAACATCTTTCTGTGACAGGCAAATGGTTTTCACATCTTTTAGCTCCCGAGAAAAAATTGCAACCCCGTTTGAGAAACGAATTAATTTATCAGCGAACGATATTTGAGCTGAGTTATCTGGGATTCGTTTCCCTTGTATATAAGATTCACGGGAAGAAACTTTCACGGTTTCCGCATCCACATGAGATGATATATCCCCCTTAATTGAGAGTATTTTGTACGATGAAACCAAGGCATCGCCATCCCACACGGCTAACTCATTCAAGGAAGGATAAATTTCTAAACGGAGAGGCATATCGATAAACACCAGCTTCTGTCCAATTTTTAATGCAGAAGGTGTTGTCAAACCGTTGAAAAGCATAAGCAGATCAACCGGGCACTTCGTTTTTGATGCGATTTTTGGCAAAGAGTCACCCTTACGTACTGTATACACAGAAGAATACGGATGCATTCGTGAGAGGTACCGCACAATGTTTATTCTTCCAACAATAGCTCTTGCCTCGCTTCCGAAACCGTCTGTCTCCTGGACAAACGGTTGCAAGACATGCGATGCTTCAGCCCATTTTTGTCGGGCTAAAAGCAATTGTGCCTGTTCAAATTCCTGCGGACGGCGAGGCCAATGGGAGTAATTTTCCTGAGCACTCGACACCATTACTCCGCTATAACATACCCCTGCGCTTAAAATCAAATATATTAGTTTCATGTGATTGTTGAATCATTTCTACCATAAAACGAAGTAAAGACAGCTCCCATGAGTCATCCACACCCGATATTACAGCACGCAAGGGATCTCCGGAAGACAATGCGTCCTGTACCACACGCTCGGTCACAATATGGAAATCATCATGTACTTGTTCCTCATATACCTCTGAGCGGCTGAACCGAAATCCATATTGAAACAAAGAGGGGATAGCGTGACCTTGCGCTTTCATCCATTCAAAAAAACGTGAGGCAGTAGAAGAAAATCCATCCATTTCTATACTGCACATATCTGAGGGCCTCAAAATCCTGGGACGTGATGCCTCAACCCTTCCACTTCGGACCCGACACACGCCCACGGAATCCGGCAACTCCGACACAATGCGGTAGTTAAATTGCGTATCGCCAAAGGTATCAATTCGCCGATCGGGTACATACAATATCTTTGTCTGCCGCAAGGCATAACTGATATCGACGAAAGAATCCATATGAGATATCTGGGCTTTGCTCTTTTGATGAGAAAAAGCGGTCCCCCAGGAAAATCTGGTGGACCGCCCGGAAAAAAGCTAGGCAGCCTTATCAGGCCTGGTTCTCTTTGATGTAAGCAACCACGTCAGCCACAGACTTAAGCGTCTCGGCCTTTTCGTCCGGCACCTCGATAGAGAACTTATCCTCGAAAGCCATAACGAGTTCAACGGTGTCAAGAGAATCGGCACCAAGGTCCTCGATAAACTTAGCATCAGAGGTCACTTTTTCGATGTCAACGCTGAGCTGCTCAGCGATGATTTCCTTTACCTGTGTTTCGATATTATCAGACATAAGTTGTGACTGTTTTAGGTGACAACATTGTAGCGTGTTCCCGTCCGAGATGCAACAAAAAATTTAAGAATATGGAAAAAAATAGAGTCAGCTCTCAGTTTGAAGAAACGACACCATCCCCCGGAATGTCAAAAGTTGGTCAACTTGATGAATCTCGGGCACATGTGCCGCAGCCCAAATTGCATCTCCGCCCGTTGCGATTACATACGGCTTACTATCTAAAGAAGAAGATATTTCCTCAATAATTTCACGAATCATACCGCGGAAGCCATACCAGGCCGCGCTTCGGATTGCCTCTTGCGTATTCTGCCCGATGGGTAATGGAACAGCATCTAAAGAGGAATCAACGGGCGGCAACAGCGCCGTGCGCGTTGAGAGATAGTCCCGGAAAAGCGTCCTCCCGGGAGCTATAACGCCACCGATGTATTGGGGTTTTTGCGTCCGATTTCTGAGAACCACATCAAATGTAATAGCAGTTCCCAAATCCACGGCAACTATCGGAAAGATGCCTCGACAAGAAGCACCCAGCACATTTGCCACTCTATCAGCCCCTAATGTCTCTCCTCCTGCGTACTCGGAAAAATCAACGGATAACGAATCGCGAACCGACACAAATCTGACAGGAAGAATCGGGAAGGCAGAACGCACAAGCTCCGCAGCCCGGGGTACAACGGAACTGACCAAAACAGAAGAGAACTGCCACCCGCTAACACATGTCTTTACAGCAGCAGCCGCAATCTGATTCGTCGGAAGGACACGTAATTCTCCTCCAATGATTCCGTTTACACATAATCGGAATTTTGTTCTGGAGTTTGATATATCAACCAATAAAGTCGGCATATTCATCTTGATAAACGCTCCTCTAAAATATCTGCTATTTTTGCAGCACCACGCACCCGATTGACACGATCCAACATATTGGAACGTACCTTTTTCCACTTCTCTGCACTATTTCGTAACAATTTGTATATAATATCGCATAGTGTATCAGAGCTCCCGGCCCAATAACCGGTCTCGTCTCGGAGAAGCAATTGAAGGTTACCCTGCTCTTGTCCGGGTAATGCATAATTTGCGATAAAGGGCACACCTGCAGCATACGCTTCAAACATAGTTGCAGCACCGGTCTTTCCTATGTAGATGTGCGCCGCCGTAAATAAATCAGCCATACAATCTGAAGACCGCAGCACTACCAACGACTTTCCACTGATAAACCTGCGAAGTTTTTTTTCAAACACTTCATATCTATCACCGGCCAGCAATACGATTTTTGCCTGGGGGAAACAAGCAAAAATTCTGCTAACCTGCCTGACGGTAGCCTCTACTCCAAGATAAGCCCCATACAAAATATTAAGTTGAGATTCTGAAGGAGCACATTTCTCAACACGCTGCAAAAAGGCCTTCCTTACGGGAAACCCACTGCTGAATACAACTGAATCCAATCCATATCGCTTCCGAAGTAACGATGCAGAAAACTCATCCGGAACGAAAAGAAAAGAAGTAGACGACTTGAGCCAAGGACGACTTATCTCCAGAGAATCAGTCACAACAACCGCGTAGGGAACTGATGAACAACTTGTTTCATGTATATAATCCATCATGTACGCATACAAAGGATAGGTACAGATAACGACATTCGGACGCCATGAGACGAGCAAATCGGCCAAATGCCGTGTTGCTTTCCTTATAATCGGCCATGACACTATAGATCGCCAGTCCGCCGTAGCCGTCTGTGAATAAGCCATTGCCCACAACCACGGCATTCTCCGTACGCATAGATTATAATACGCTTTCGTCAGCGAATATAAACCGGATGTATCCGCCTCGCAGGGATCAGCCACCATCACCTTGCATCCGCGGGTCAGATATTCATCGGCTAACCCGCACGCGGCAGACTTATGGCCCTGACCATAAGCAACCGTCAAAATCAACACCTTGTTTATATTCGTCATATAAAAAAGCTCCGACCGACAAAAGCCAGACCGGAGCACATAAGAAATTCCTTATCCAGATTACGGACCGACAGTTCTGGGACGCCCTTCAAAAGCCGGCCTTCTGGGAACAAAAATAACATCATTCGGCATAAGCTTAATCGCCCTGTCTCGAGCGCTGAAATAATCGTACGTACGCGTCACTGTCCCGCGAGTAATCTGAATTTTCCGCGAACCGTGGTCAGATATATCACCACACTCGATAAGTGCCTGAATCAACGTAATTCCCTCTCGATAAGGCAGATTCTTCTTGGCGTTAACATACCCGGTTATCTGTACAAAACGAGCCTCTAACTCCTCGCCCTTATGTCCTACTCGAGCAATCACGATTGGGTCGGTATATATTTTCTGTGCAATATACGCAGACCGCACCATATCCTCTACCTGTCGCGCAGTCTTTCCCAAGACGCTCACGCGACTTTCAAGAAAAGGAAGCTGTATCGTACCATCAGAACGACTGACCTGATACTCCCCGTCCACATTAGTCGATTCTCCGGCAGGTAAATTCTTAAAAATAAGAACAACCTTAGAGCCGCGTATCACACGCGGTTCCGTGCTGGCATCCTGAGCCATTGCTACCAGGCTCAGTGAAAGCATTGCAAATATACAAATGAGAATACGTAAGATGTTTTTCATTTCAGGTAAAATCAATTTAATCGATTAATAGATATCATCACCAGAAGATTGATGTGCGGTCGATGAATGGGCGGGCTTCACCTCAGATTTTACGACTTTTCGCTTATTCTTCTCGTTACCGCGATCTTCCTGAGCGTAGTAGCTGTAATAAGTGGTATAGTACTGGTATTGAGAATCATTATTGATATCAACATTGTTCAGCACAAGCCCCATAATACGCCCACCCGCTGCGAGCAAAACTTCTTTCGCACGCACAAGAGCACTCAACGGCATCTTTCTCGGTTGCAGGACGAAGAGAGACGCATCTGCACGATTAACAAGCAGCGATGTATCGCTGACACCCAGCAGAGGCGGAGTATCAATAAGCACAATATCAAAGCGTTTAGTCACCTCCGAAAGCAGCTGATCCATTCGCTGCGACGTTATAAGCCCACTCGGATCGGATGTCTTTCTACCGGCAGGCAAGAGATACAAACTCGGATTGCTGGTACGGAATACAACCTCGGACAACGTCTTGCCATCTGCAAGGTAATCCGAGAGCCCAACGTCTGTCTTCAATTCTGCATATCGAGACAAACGAGGACGACGCATATCGGCATCAATCATCAGCGTGCTATAACCGGCCTGAGCAAACACACACGCAAGGTTGAGCAGTGTCATCGTCTTACCCTCACCGGCATTTGCAGAAGTTACGGCAAATGTTGAAGCCTTATACAATTCACGCTTAAGCTCAACATTAGCTCTCAAAATACGGTACGCCTCAGCATCCGGACTCTCACTCTTCTGTAAAAGGAGCACACCTGCATCCTGAGGAATAACACCTAATACGGGCAGACCAAGACTACGTTCCGCATCTTCCAATGACTTGATCGAGGTATCGAAATAATTAAATACCAACGATGTAATCACACCACCGATGACACCCAAAATGGCACCAATCAGCAAATTCAAACGGAAATTGGGGCTGCTCGGGGTCGTTGCAACGATTGGTTGGCTGTACACCTCTACGCTTGTTCTGGGTGCCATCATACGCATTTTATCTGCGATATAATCATTCTCCAACTTATCGTATCTGGCCTTTTCCGCAGCATACTCCTGTAACGCATTTTTTACTTTCTGATCTTCCAGACTCTTATTTCTCAGTCGCTCCTTGGCCTGCTCACAGCGACCGGCAACATCCTGCAGCTCTGCTTGCTTGATTTCAATTTGATCCATCATGGCATCGCGCATACCAATAAGTTCATCATTAAGCTGATGAAGCGTATTCTTATGCTGTTCATCCATGCGGATAACATTGGGATGCCTTTCTCCATAACCGGCTAAGAGCATCTGGGATTTTTCATCTGACTCCTTCAAGTATTGCTCGTTGAGCTGTCTCACGCGGTCGGAGCAATATGACTCCGCTGTCAGCAACCCAGTGCGCGTTACATAGTCTCGCAATTCCTCGTCTTTCAAATCCTGCAACTTGGTCACATGAACCCTCATCTGTGCTATCTCAGATTCCAAACGCTCACGATTTGTTACCAAAGTCGCGTAGCTTTGCTCCTCAGAGGCAGCGGAAACAGGCGTATGTGCACCGTCCTGCGACCACATATTCTGGATATACTTCCCGGAACGAATGTACTGGCGAACAACGTCCGCCTTTCGCTCCAATTCGTCCTGACGAGAGCGTAAAACCTCATAGCGCTTATTGATGGCCTCGGTGATGATAGCTCTCTCTTTTTCATCACGAACCTCTTTGTAACATTCAACTACAGCATTGCAAATTTGCTGAGCCTGCAGGGGATTAGGGGCTCGCACTGAAATATCAACAAGATTTGTCAGTGAACGCGGGGAAATTTCTATCATTCCCATCAGCCTGCTCACCACCGTCATTTCGTCAGTATTCCATTCCTTCGCGAGATTTAACTTATTGACGACGGCAAGCAAATTCTGCTGCGACACCATCACCTGGAACTGGGTTTCCATATACGCGCCGCTCTCATTATGTATGCTGAAAATCGGGTTACGATCCTGCGACGAGGCCACATTAATGATATCACGGGGCGGGATAATTTCAATAGTTGTCGTACTCGTAAACTTCGGCTGCTGCAACTTGGTAATAATTGCACAGCTTGCAAAAATCAACAGAAAGACCAATAATGCTACTTTCCAATAATTTCTAAAAATCTGGAAATAGTCCTGTACATGCAATGCCGCTTCAGATTGAACTGACTGAATGCCGTTATTACTCATAAGTGTAAAATTTTAGATACAATTTGTGGGAGCACGCATCGCGTACCCCCACAGAAAAGACAAATCAGAAGTTATAGGTGATATCTGCTGCCACGTTCCATCTATCGGGCGATGTTTCAGCCATCCCATCATACTGCTGCGAAAGGACTGAATAGGACGCCTTTACTGAACCTCTAAGCTGCTGCGTAAATGCATAACTTATACCGGCACTGATTTCGTATCTGTCGCAGTCGTAGTCGTTTGCGCCACGGGTAGCTTCAGAACGCTCTGTCACTATATATGCCGCACCAAACGAGTATGTCACGTCAGGAGAGAGTATATAGTCTATATGAGAACCAAACCGCAGCGTTCTATTCTCCAAATACGTCTGAGATGCCATGTAAGAACCGGCATTTTCATCCGCATACGAAACGAAGACGCGAGCGTTCAGGCCTTCGGTAAGTTTACGACGATAAGAAAAATTGGCACACGGACTCCAGACCGTCTCCTGGGAATACACGCGAGCAGCAACACCTACATCCGCGCCACATGACGAGAACGGATCCAAGGCCCGCTGAAACCCAACGGTAAGAACATATCGGTCTGAATCCAACCCCTTATTTCTAAGCTCTCTGCTATAGGAAAGATTGAGCTTGTAGGTCATAATCGAAGACTCACGATACTGCGCACCTACGCCACCCATTATATAGTAACGATCATCGCTCTGCTCAATTGCTTCCATGTAGCGAACCATCTGGAACGATACGCTACCATTCAGACTCCATCGGGAATCCAAAGCGTGTGAGTATACATTCGACTGTGACACAGTCAGCATATCACCCGTGCAGTAAGCGGGCGAATACCCATCTGCATAATCCGGCTGCGGACTATACGTGGCATACAAGGACGACGATAATGTATCCGCCGAATTAAAGGCATGAACCAAATCAAACCCAAGCTTACAATCGCCTCGTGTTTCAGCGGTCGACGAGTTGTCATCAAGACCGGTATAGTGCTTAAAACCAAGCCTCACATCATAGCTGAGCTTGTTTACTGATTCCATATCAGCGTAGCGAGCACTTACGGAAGCGCGCACATAGGGAGAAGCATCCTCATTGTTTTCGGACCAATTTACATTGGAATCATATCCCACCCCCAGAGTTGCACTATACTTGATATTATATGACTCCGGCAACCCCACCATCGGGGCAGAGTCATACAACGAGAAAGCCCCCCCTACCGTAGCAGAGGCTGCACACACCAGAAGACTTTTGTAAAAATACGATCTCATAACTTTTCACGCTTAGTTACCATTATCTCAATCCACTGACCGGCCCGGGAGTGGGCAACACCGGATACACAGGCACATCAGGAGGAAGTGCCTGAATTACATGCCCGGGAGATGCTCCATCGTTGCGATTCAGTTGTTCAACAACCGACTGAACATCTTCAGGCTTGACATTAGAACCGCCAATAAGTGACGGCAAATCCCCGGGCGTGATGGAAGGAACAGCCAGCAACAGAGATTCACTCAGCAGCAGCAATTCAGCCCGAGTCCACGAATCACGAGAGGCGATCGCCTCAGCAAAAATAACAGGAGCGCTCGCAGGATCATTCTTTGCAGCCTCATATACCATCCTGGCAAGCTCCTCTACAGACAAATTACGCGGATAAACGGCACTAACTTTCGACGTACCGGCATAAACCTGAGAGAGAGGCGCGAAGACCCCCAAACAGAACATAATTGCAAATAAACGAACTAATTTCATAACTGTATAGGTCTTGGCTGGAAGCGGGTAGCGGGAATCGAACCCGCATGGCCAGCTTGGAAGGCTGGAGCTTTGCCATTAAGCTATACCCGCATCTGTGGTATGGCGTTAATCTAGCATAAACATGTTATTTTTGCAAGCTGAATTTACTTTTACCTTACTTTTTTTTTATTTTTTCTGTGTCTGTGTCATTTTTTCGCTCTTTTCTTGACAAAAGAGAGATTTTATCATAGACTCGCGCCATCACTTGCGGGCGTCGTTCAATGGTAGGACGCGTGCTTCCCAAGCATGAAACACGGGTTCGATTCCCGTCGCCCGTATTACAAAGAGCAGCCGTCCGGCTGCTCTTTTTTGTTACCACAACTGCGGCAAATCCAACACAATGGCACAAACTCCCATTATCAGATTCGCCACCGCGTGCATGAGGATAACAGGCAGCAGGCACTTAGTCCTGATAACCAACAGATAAGCAATAGAGCCATAGACGAAGGCACCGGCATAATCCACCGGGTTATGGGCAAACATGAATGCAGCTGTTACAACAACATACGACACCAAACTTCCCTGCCCCAGCGGCACATCCTGAGGAAAATCCCTATTGATACACCAGCGCATCAGATAGCCGCGCCAGAACAGTTCCTCCACGACAGGAACTATCAGTGCAGCCCGGGCAAAACGAAAGCCATATTCAATCACAACAGCCGCAGAGTTATCACCGAAGATGAGCTCAGGTTCAAAGCCGCCATCGTTCGGAATCCATCCGGCAACATACGGCACCAGCCATGCAGCAATGCCGACAACACCGGCCAATACGCCAAACAGGCAGGATTTCAGCGATGCTCGCCAGCAAATTCCTTTACGGATGAACCAGATATAGGCCGCACAGCCCACCACCTGCAATGGGTATATCAACATCTCGGGAGCCCGCTGATACCATGGCGCGGAGGGATGATTCCATTTCCAGCTTCCATCTGCCACAAAGAGCAGCAGACTGAATGCAAGAAACACCAGAAACGGACCTACGCAGGCACGAAACAACGCAGCCTCTCCCTTTGCCGATTGGCGGGCGCTCATCTTCAGCCGGCGTGTTTACTCTTGTTCAAGCAGCTCACAAAAACGAGCCATCTTGTCGCAGGCTGCTTCAAGCAGGTTATAAGCTGTCGCATAACAACAGCGCAAATACCCCTCGCCACAAGCGCCGAACGCCGTCCCCGGAACAGCTGCCACCTTATGCTCCGTCAGCAGACGCATGGCGAATTCCTTGGATGAGATACCGAATCTCTGCACACTCGGGAATGTATAGAACGCACCACCGGGCATGTGGCAATCCAGCCCCATATCATTAAAGCGCCCCACCACATAATCGCGGCGCATGTGGTAGCTGTCCCGCATTTCCTGCATGGCAGACACACCATTTTTCAATGCCTCAATGCCGGCCTCCTGCGAGGTGATAGTCGGGCAAATCATCGTGTAGGAGTGAATCTTCATCATCTGCTCGATGAGCTCATGAGGCCCGCAGGCGTAGCCCAGACGGAATCCGGTCATGGCAAAGGCCTTGGAGAAGCCGTGCAGCAGCAGCGTACGCTCTTTCATGCCGGGAAGAGAGGCGATAGAAACATGCTTCACCCCGTCATAGCGCAATTCGGAATAAATTTCATCCGTCAGCACGAACAGGTCATGCCGGATGCAGATGTCGGCTATGGCTTTGAGCGTTTCCAGCGGGGCGATGGAACCCGTCGGGTTGGTGGGGAAATTCAGCATCAGCACCTTTGTTTTCGGCGTAATCGCTTCTTCCAGCCTCGCGGGGTTCAGCGCAAAAAGGTCATCAATGCTCGTCTCCACCACTTTCGGGATACCGTAGCAAAGAGAAACGGAGGGCGCGTAGCTGACATAGCAAGGCTCATGATAAAGCACCTCATCCCCCGGATTGATGAGACAGCGCAGCGCCAAATCAATAGCCTCACTCACACCAACCGTGGGCAGAATCTCGCAGAGCGGATTATAGGAAACATTAAAAAATCCTTCCACATACGTTGCAATGGCACGGCGCAGCGATTCGAGCCCATAGTTACTGGTATAGGTGGTGTGTCCCTTTTCCAGCGATGTAATGGCGGCTTCGCGGATATTCCAGGGTGTCACAAAATCCGGCTCACCCACCCCCAGCGAAATGATATCCTTGCTACCGGTCACCAAATCAAAGAACTCACGGATTCCCGAGCGGGGCAAATCCGTCACCTGTTTGGAAAGCATGCGATTCCAGTTCATGGTAAAAAACAAATTGAAATTCAAATCAGGGAGCCACAATCAAGCGTTCGTGCATCTTCTCCTCCTCAAACAGCAGGCCGTTATTCTTGTAGGTCTTCAGACGGAAATGAGTAGCCGTGGAAATGACTCCATCAGCGCCGGAGAGCTTTTCACTCACAAAACGCGCCACATCCAACAGCGAACGCGCCTCCACCATCACCAGCAAATCAAAGCCGCCCGAAATCAGATAGCAATGCCTCACCTCCGGGAAGCGGGAAATGCGCCGCGCCAGCTTGTCAAAACCACCACCGCGCTCCGGCGTGCAGCGCACCTCAATAAAGGCAGACACCCCTTCCTCATCATCATTCACAATCGTGCGATACCCCACGATACGCCCCTCCCTTTCCAGGGCAGCTCGACGCTCGGCAACGGCTTCAGCACTCAAGCCCAAACGCTCCGCAATCTGTTGATCGCTCAAGCGCGCATCTGCTTCCAGCAATTTAAGAAGAGCATCCTGTGTCATAACGTAGCAATCATAGCACCCAACGACTGCATGTCAAGCTCATTACTTGCCATATATCACCTATACACCGACTTCCCCTCCTCTGAGAAACTGCGTCTTTGCCCCCTATCGCAACAAATAATTTGTTTATCGGTATGTCATGTTATCAGTTTGTAATTGATTTTAAACAAATTTCTTGTCGGAGCACAGAATGTATGGTAGACATGGGGATATGGAAAACGCCGCAAGCTTCTTTATCATCAGTATCATTATCATTTTCTGCATCACGGAAGCCATCCTGAGCTATCGGCGCGGGGAAAGAGGGCTGCTCGGCGAACCGAAGTTCACTTACAGCATTTTCGACACCGCCCATCTTCCCATGTGGATTATCATCGGACTGGACACCATCCTCTTTTTCGTATATTACCTGCTTTCTGAGTAAAGAAGACGGAATCACTGTCAACAATGCTCAAGAAGCTCTGCCGGAATTAAAAAAAAGCCGCCGTTTCCTTTCGGGAACGGCGGCCTTGAGATTAGATTGATTCAGCGGGGAATCAGAACTTAGAGAGCATAGCCTGACGCTGAGCCTCAAGCTCGGCGGGCAGCTTGTCGCCCACCATGTTGAAGAGCTCGGTCTGGGACTCGAGTTCGGCCTTCCACTCAGACGCAGAGATGGTCATGTTGGTTTCGAAGGCAGCCTTGTCGTAGCCCTTGAGACCCTCGGTGTCAAGCTCCTCGAATGCGGGGGAGATACCCAGAACAGTCTCCACACCCTCAACCTCACCGCGGCAGCGGCGCAGCACCCAGTCGAGCACGCGCATGTTGTCGCCGAAGCCGGGCCATACGAAGTTGCCCTCGGCATCCTTGCGGAACCAGTTCACGTTGAAGATCTTGGGCAGCTTGCAAGCGCAAGTCTTGGTGCCCATATCCAGCCAGTGCTGCCAGTAGTCACCCACATTGTAACCAATGAAGGGCTTCATGGCCATCGGGTCGCGACGCACCTGGCCAATCTGGCCGAAGGCAGCGGCGGTCATCTCAGAGCCCATGGTAGCACCCACGTATACGCCGTGGTTCCAATCCTTGGACTGGAATACGAGCGGCATGGTGGTAGCGCGGCGGCCACCGAAGAGGAATGCGCTGATGGACACACCCTCGGGGTTGTAGTACTCGGGGTCGAGCGTGGGGCACTGGGAAGCCGGAGCCGTGAAGCGGCTGTTCGGGTGAGCGCACTTGCGGCCGCAGTCGGGAGTCCAGTCGTTGCCCTGCCAGTCGATAGCGTGGGCAGGAGCCTCGCCGTCCATACCTTCCCACCACACATCACCGTCGTCGGTCAGACCCACGTTGGTGAAGATGATGTTCTCCTTGATGGTGTCCATGGCGATGGGGTTGGACTTGTAGGAAGTACCGGGAGCCACGCCGAAGAAGCCGTTCTCGGGGTTGATGGCGTGGAAGGTGCCGTCCTCGTGGGGCCAGATCCAGGCGATATCGTCGCCGATGATGCTGGTCTTCCAGCCCTTCTCGGCCAGAGCGGGCGGGGGCACAACCATGGCCAGGTTGGTCTTACCGCAGGCGGAGGGGAATGCGCCGGTCACATAGGACTTGCGGCCCTGGGGGTCAGTAATGCCGAGGATGAGCATGTGCTCAGCCATCCAGCCGTTCTTGCGGGCGATGCCGGTAGCAATACGGAGAGCCAGGCACTTCTTGCCGAGCAGAGCGTTACCACCGTAACCGGAACCGTAGGAGATGATTTCGCCGGTCTCGGGGAAGTGGCAGATGTACTTCTCCTCGTTGTTGCAGGGCCAGGTCACGTCTTCCTGACCGGGCTCCAGCGGAGCACCCACGGTGTGCAGGCAGGGCACGAAATCGCCGTAGCCGTCACGCTTGGGATTACCACCGCCGTTCACCTCGTCCTCGAGGCGCTTGAGAACCTTCTCGCCCATGATGGTCATGATGCGCATGTTGGTCACCACGTAGGCGGAGTCGGTGATTTCGATACCGATCTTGGCCAGGGGGGAATCCAGCGGGCCCATGCAGAAAGGAATCACGTACATGGTACGGCCCTTCATGGAGCCATCAAGGAAGGGGTTGAGGATGGCGCGCATCTCTTCCGGGGACTTCCAGTTGTTGGTGGGACCGGCGTCCTCCTGCTTCTCAGAGCAGATGAAGGTACGCTCCTCCACACGAGCAACGTCGGAAGGAGTGGAACGAGCCAGGAAGCAGCCGGGGCGCTTCTCCGGGTTCAGGCGGATGTAGGTGCCCTTTTCCACCAGCATGTCGCACAGCTTGGTGTTCTCTTCCTCGGAACCGTCGCACCAATAGACGGAATCGGGTTTGCAGAGCTGGCGGATCTGCTCCACCCACTCAGCAGCCTTCTTATGAGTAGTACCTGTAATCATGGTGCCTGCAGAATACCATATTGTGCCACGACTTGCAACACGAATTTGCATCATCTGCCCCATTCTCTGCATTTTTTTCAGCGCCCTGCACTGTTTCCGCGTGTGTCCCGGAGATCCGGCAAAAAAAATACCCATGATACACTAAAAATCGGGACTTTTTGTCAAATTTTCCTTGGCGGGGTCATCAAGCAGCCATTCATTGCCGGAATCTTCCGTTTATTTCACCCACGACGCAAGCCGCTGACATTTAATCCGTACACCGCTATTCATCATCCGTAAATCAACGTACCCGAAATCTTCGGGGACACGTATGGAGCTGCTTCCTTTTCCTCAACAGGGCAAACGCATTTGAGTTGTGTCATACTCTCTGGAGATTCAGGTCGCTA
>CAYYKC010000039.1:0-19808 GCA_964471605.1 uncultured Akkermansia sp.
GGAGACTTTTTGGGAGACTTTTGGGCGTTGCTTTTGTTTTTACACTTTTCAGATTGTTGTTATTCGTACTCCGATGCCCGGAAAAAGATTGACGCAGGTAGGGCGGTGTGATATAGATTTTCAATCATGTTCAAAAGATTATGCGGAGGCTTCATGTGTGCGGCGTTGCTGTGGTCGGCAGCTGTGCCCGTCGCTGCATTTTCGGCAGAGGAGTTTCTGGAAAAATTGGAACAGGATTCTGCGATTGCAGAGATAGAGAATTCGCTGGCTCTGGCGCAGGGTAATCCCGAGCGCAAGAAGGCTGTTCCCGGGTTGCAAATGCGCCTTAAGGAGGAAAAACGGCGTGTCGACAAAGTCGTTAAATCCCTTCGCCCTCTGGCGCTGAAAGCGCAGCAGCGGCAGGATGTCAATGTTTGTGACGGCAAGGGGCGCACTCTTCTGATGGAGGCAGCACGCATCGGTTGCGGTGAGGCCATTGATTACGTGCTGGGGGAGAATCCGGAGCTGGGTAGGGTGGATAAATACGGTCGCTCGGCGTTGGACTATGATGAGGATGAAGGATGCGGTCTGCTTGCTGTGCGATTGTCCATGGCTCTGGATTTAGCCTTTCAGGCCGGGGATTTTGCCAAGGTGCAGCAGTATTGTAAGGTGGGTATACCGCCGGACACCATGCTTCCCGGCGGGCCTCTGGTCGGCAAACTGTTGCAGGCGGGGCAGACCGGGATGGCGGTAGAGATTTGTCGCGGGAAAAAAATAGGAAACGAGGCAATGGATGACGGCACCCTCATCAGCGAACTCATCATCTGCAGCGGCAATGCCGATATGATTCGAATCGGGGCGGAAGCTCTGGGGCGGGAGCTGTGGAGCTGTGCACCCGGTGGAGCGGATACACTCTTTCTTATCCTGCGGCGGGGCGATCTGGCTGCTGTTCAATTATATGCTCACCATTTCGGATTTGGTAACAACCTCAGCACACTGGCGGTGCGTCATTCTTCCCCGGAGGTGGTTGCCTGGGTGCTGAAGCAGGCCGGGACAGCCGGGAAGGTTGATTCCCGGGGTAGTTATCCGCTGTTTGAGGCGGCTCGCCGGGGAGATATACCTGTTTATGATGCTGTGCTGGCGGCGGGGGCGGATGTTGCTGCCCGGAATGAGCAGGGGGAGACGCTGCTCATGCATGCAGCGCTAGGGGGGAATGTGCATCTCGTGAATGCCGTGTTGGACAAATTACCGCCGGAGCTGCTGCAAGCCACAGATGCTGCCGGCCGCAACGCTGCAGATTATGCCCGTATGTCCGGTGTTGCCATGGTGGAATCTCTGCTGGCAACCCGCGGACTCAGACCTCAATCTAAATAATATTTCTCGCAACCATGGCCATTCACGTACGTTCCACCCGCCGTGCTTCCCGCCTTTGGCGTGAGCTGCGGCGGCGTCTTGCCCGGCTGGCAGCCATTGTGGCGATTCTGTTTATCCTGGTGAATGGTGTAATCCTGTATCTGATACGCGTTTTCTCTCCTCCGCCTCCGAGAGCCTCATTTGAGGCCTGGCAGGAGCCTCCCGGCGGGCAGGATGTCGGTGAGGTACAGGAATCCGCGCGCTCTGTCTCCGCAGCCACACCCATGCAGGTGGATGTGATGCCGGTGATTATTACCATGGCGGATGCTTTGCCTTTGCCGGAGGTTGTCGAGGTGGATTTTGATGATTCGGAGGAGTTGACGGATGATTCCTCTGTTGAATTGGGCTCGGATTGGGGGGATGCTGCGGGTTCTTCCGGAGGAGGTAAGGGGGGCCAAGGTTCCGGAGGGGGACGAGGTTCCGGTAAGGGAATGGGCTACAACGATGATGTGCAGGTGGTGTTGGCGCTGGATGCCTCCGGCAGTATGGATCGGCTCTTCCAGGCGGTGGCCAACTCGTTGGAGGAACTCCTGCGCACGCTGGGAGAATGCCGGGTGAACGGTCAGCACGCCAGAGTGAACGTGGGTATCGTGGTCTACGGTCATTCGCTGGGAGACGGTGTTCCCTATGAGCTGACGCCGTTCTCTCTGGAGCTGGAGATGATGCGGGACAAGGTGCGCTCTATCAACTGTGATGGGGTGTACGAAAATTGCGGTGAAGCGATAGATTTTGCGGTGAAGAATTACCCGTGGAACAAGCGTCGGCGGCGTCAATTGCTCAAGGTGCTCTTCATTGCCGGTAACGAATCCTTTGACCAAGGCTCTGTCAATTATCGTGACGCTCTGGCCGCTGCGCAGGAACAGGGCATCATCGTTAACACGATTCATTGCGGAAATCCGAATCCGGAGTGGCGGAGCGCTGCTCGTCTGGGGGGCGGCGAGGGCCTTACATTTGCCATGGATGCGGTGTCGCCCCATGCCGCGCATCATACTACCACGGGCGAATTGATCGCAGAGCTTTATCGCATGCCCATCCTGCCCATCGGTTCACCGGCAGAACAGGCTGCCATACGGGAGGAATATGCCAATCGGCCTCCGCTGCCGGATACAAATGATGAGAAAGCCCTGCGCGCGTGGTCGAAGCAGCATCTGGTTGCCCTGCTGCGGGGCAGCAGGAATGATGCGGTGGAACTCTGCCGCCAGCTGGGGCTGAGGGTGAGCGTAGCTGATTTGGGTGGGCGCGGTAATCTGCCGCCGGAATTGCGGGGCATACAGGATGAGAATCAGCTGGTAGCCACGGTAGCGGATTTGGCACGGAAACGGCAGGATATTATCAACAAACTGCGAGTCAGAGACAATTCCTCTTTCATCGGGAAGGTGCTCGACACGCTTATTATGCAGGCCGCTGAGCGGGGGATTGAAATAACTCGATAAGACCATGAATATACTTCGCGTCATAGACAGCCGGGATGTTATCAGCGAGTATTCTCTTGATTTGCAGGAGGGGGAGCAGCTCTCTTTCGGTCGTTCGGATGCCTGTGATATTTCGCTGCCGGAGGAGGGCAATCTTTCGCGCATGCACTGCCATATCCATTGCTCTCGCGGGCGTATTTTCATCCGTGATAACGCCTCTGTCAACGGGGTGTTGTGCAATGGCGTATCTGTTGTGGAGGCAGAGATGCGTCCCGGACAGGAGTTCACGCTCGGGCTTTGTCGACTGTCGCTGGAATCATACCCGGATGAAGCTTTGCCGGAGGAAGCACCGCCGACTGTCGGCGTATATATTCCCGTACCAGACTATTCTTCGGAGCCTGTGGAAATACCTCCGACTCCATCGGCTCCGCCTGTTGCAGAACTTGCGGCCGATGAGCCGCTCCCTGTGGTTCCGGTCGTTGCCGTGCCTGTCAGTGAACCTCTTCCCCTATCGGCCGTGCCGTTGAGAGAGCCGCTGCCGGTGTCTGCCGCCGCTGTGCCGCTGCGTGAGACTCTCCCCGTGTCCGCTGCCACAGCAGCTCCCCTGTCTCCTCCCTCATCCCCGGTTGTGAGGGAATCCGGGCGTGTGAACGTGAAAAAACGCCGTCTGACGACTTCTGTGGTGCCGCCGAAACAGTTGAACCATGCTGAAGCTCCGCCCCCGCGCCCGAAAAAGCAGTACACGACGCGTTCCGTTAAAACAGCCGCCCCGAAGGGCTCCGGGAAGAAGAAAAAGCGCCGTTTGAGCATTGCGGAAGAGAAGTGGGTGGATGAAAACGCCGTGCCGGAGGCCACCTCCGGGGCGGTGTTGGGGCTCCCGGTGGATTTTATGGTGCAGGTGCGCCCCCTGGTGCCACGCTATCCCCTGCGGGCGGAGGACATCATGGCACTGACCGTAGCAGCAGAGGAAAAATGCTATATTGCGGTGATTCAGTATGATGCGGTCGGTGTTCCCTCGCTCATCGTTCCCGGTTCCCGGAGGGATAATACTGTCGTGTTTCCCCATGTGCTGACTCGTTTCCCGCAGGCCGCTGATGCGGATTATGAGCTGGTGGTGGAGGCGCCTTTCGGCCCGGTGCGTCTGGTCTTATTGGCTTGCAATCAGCCCTGCAAATGGGCTCCTGCCTATGAAAAGGCTCTCGAAACGCTGGGGCCCTCTCCCTATCCCGGGAAGCTGGAAGCTGCCATCGTAGCCTCTGTCCCTCCGTCAGATGAACCTCTCCGCTGGAGCTCCTCCACAGTTCTGCTCCACACTAATCCGTAAAATTTCCGCGTGTTTGTCAATCAGAGAAACATCAATCACTCTTTTCCAAAAGTGTTGCATTTGAACTTGCCATTCACCAAAATCAAAAGATTTTTCAAAAAAGTCTTGACTTGATGCTTCCTTTTTGCTAAATTGCCCCCGCTGCAAGGCAGCGAGCATCAAAATGTCCCCATCGTCTAGGGGTTAGGACATATGATTCTCAGTCATAGAACCGCGGTTCGAATCCGCGTGGGGATGCTCAGAAAGGTTCACGGCTTACGCTGTGAACCTTTTTCTGTGAATACTGATAGATGATTTTCCGGCAAGTGCGGCTGGGTAATCAGCCTTTGAGCCTCATGTACATATAAATGGAAAACATAAGGTATGACAAGCCGCATGCAAGAACGGCGGCGGCTTGCCAGGAGGGGACGGCAGAGGGTATTTCGAGGATGACGGATGTCGGGGAATCGGCACCGCCGAGAATAATCTGATTCTTCCCCGCCGCACGGCACAGCAGGATGACGGAAGCGCTCAGAAGCCAGAGCAGATTGAAGATGAATGCAGAGAAAAAGATAATTTTTGCCATGGGGGATGGGTGTTTCAGTGAGGCCGTTTGCGTTTGGTGCACAGAGCCGCCAGGGTGGCAAGACAGAGTAGCCCGCAGGATGGCTCCGGTACGGAAGGTACGCGGTAAACCAGTCTCGTGTAATCATTCTGCCATTCCAGGTCAGAGAAGGCGGCATCGCCGGTCACGCAGACAATATCCTCTCTCCATCCGGACTCGGCGTAGGCAGATTCTTTCAAATCCAGCAGGATGTATTCCGTCTGGGGGATCGCGACCCCGTTCAGCGACACATTGAGAGTGTAAGTCTCGTTAATCGACGGCAGCCCGTCCAGCACCAGAACGGCAACACTTGTGTTGTAGCCGTTCAGCGTGAGAGCCAGCGTGCTTCCCTCTGCCAGATTCACCTTCCCTGTAAGGGTGTTCTCCTTGCCCATTGCGGCAAGAGTAGCAGAGGCGGAAAGTAGGTTCAATGCACTGACACTCAGATGACTGCCCTGGTTGAGGAACAGCGTGCCGTCGTGCAGCTCCGTGTTTCCCAGAATGGTGGCAGAGGCAGACATGAGCTCAATCGTCCCTTGCTGAGCAAGCCCGTCGTAATCGGCATTCAATTCGGCATTGCCTTCCGCATAGAGAGAGTCGTCGAGGCGAATCGAGTTGCCGCGTGCAGCGGAAAGTTGCAGGGAAGAGGATGCTCCCTCCAGATACACCGCATAGTCTCCCTCATTGTCCGCCACTGTCACATAGGCATTATTGCGGATGTTCAAAGTGCCCTGCGTGTAGATGGCGCTTCCGGAGGCGGCTGTGTTGTCGGTGAAAGAGACAGTGCGATTGCCGCAGATGTCGATGCGTGAGCCTGCCGCCCCCCGGATGGCTCCGCCCTGTGCCGATGTTGCCGCCCCCGATTCAGTTGCCGTTGCACGGGCTTCGTTGGAGGAGAACGAGACACTCCCGGAATTGCCGCAAATGCTCAGGCGGCTGTTTTCGCCCAGATAGGCGGCTCCTCCCTGTGCCAGTGCATCATCATTCTGCGTGCCGTCAATGGCTGAAGCAGAGGCGATATTCCTGATGAAAAGCACATCTCCCTCATTTTCCGCCATTTCCAGCGTGGCTCCGTCCGCCAGAAACACAGCACCGCCTTTTGCCGTGTTGGCGACAGAGATACCGCCATCGAGAAAGCTGACGTTGCCGTTATTCCGGCTGATGGAGTTGCTGCCGTTCAGATAGAGCGCGCCGCCATAGCCATAGCCCTCATCATGGTGCACGGCTTTCTGGAGGATGGTGACCTTGTTGAAGCTGACGGGGCCATGATTATCGTTGATACTTAAATCATCGGTATAGATGGCACCGCCGTAGGCGTAGAAATAGCATCGAGACGAGTTGGCATACGTTGCACTGCGATCCAGCAGGATGCCCACGTTGTCGAAACTGACCCCCCCGCCGAGGCTGAGACCGTTGCTGTTGATTTCGACATTCCACTCCGGATCGGCATAGATAGCCCCGCCTATCAGGCTGATGCCGCAGCTGACATCGCCCATGGCGCTGCCGTCGTAACAGATGTTACTGAAACGGATAGCGCCCTCGTTGTCGTGGATATACACCCCGCCGGATTCCCCGTTCACCAACCCTGAGGCGCTACTGAAGACGCCGCCGTAACCATAGCAGGCAGTCGTATCGGCAGCTGCGGTGAGAGCACCCTCAGCTGCAAACGGTTGAAACGGCGTAAACGTGCCTTCCACATCTTCTTTGATGTTATGAATGCCGATGAAGCTCAGGTCCCCCAGTTGGCGGAACTCTGCCCGCCCGTTGCGTACCACCTTGCCCACAGTCACGTTGTCTGCCGGGGCAAAACTCAAATTCCAAATGATGCGATCGATCGCCGGTTTGAACACATAGTTGCTCAGGTTGAACAGACTCGAGTCTCCCCAGCAGGGGGAATCATGAATGATTCCCGTGAAGGTAGGCGTACTGTCCGTCACCGTGATATCTCCCTTTAACAGGACGGTGATATTGTGTTTGGAATCCACGGCATCCAGCATATCCTGTGCTGTCGAGACCTCCACCGTTTTGTCCCCATAGCCGAAAATCCCCTCCACGCTGTCATCGGCCGTGTCCTGAGCCCGCACCGCGCCTGCCGAAAAAAGCAGCGGCAAGACAAGAGACACGCTAACGACGGATTCCGTAATACTCATGCCGTGAATGTAAAGAAAGCGATGCCGGGAGTCAATCCTTTATTGTGTATGCAAAAGATGATATACTGGTTTCCCGGAGAATGGCCCGGAGGAAATGCATGAGTGCGACAGGAAACCGGGCGCCGGATGATGCCTGTTGTACGTAGCTGCTGAAGGACGAATATTATCCGGCGAAGTGAAGGGACACTTCCGTGGCTTTGGCGCATTCCTCCAGCTGTTGAACGGTGCGTGCGCCGATGAGGACGGAGGTAATCTGCGGTTTGCTGAGCAGCCATGCGATGGCGTATTGCGTGAGCGGTACTCCGGCATCGAAAGCCTGTTTATTGAAGTGTGCTACCATATCGGCAGTTGCCGCCACTTTGTCCGCATCCAGGAAGACGGAATCGGCTCGTGCGGCGCGGGAATCGGCGGGCAGGCTGCCGCTCAGATATTTGCCGGTGAGCAGCCCTTGTGCCAGCGGGGAGAAGACGATGGCTCCGGAGTGCTGCTCCACTGTGGCGGGCAGCATGCCTTTCTCTGCCTCCCTGTCCAGCAGGTTGTAGCGGAACTGGTGGAGCAGGCAGGGTATCTTCGCCTCTTTCAGCAGGGTGCAGGCGCGGTGGAAGAGCTGCGGTGGGTATTTGGAAAGCCCGATGTAGAGTGCCTTGCCGCTGCGGACAATCTGCGCGAGTGCCTCCACCGTTTCCTCTATCGGCGTTTCCGGGTCGGGGCGGTGGTGATAGAACACATCCACATAATCCAGCTTCAGTCGGCGCAACGATTGGTCCAGTCCGGCGATGAGGTGCTTTTTGGAGCCCCAATCGCCGTAGGGCCCCGGCCACATAAGGTGGCCTGCCTTGGTGGAGATGAACATCTCATCCCTGTGCCCGGCAAACTCTTTGTGCAGCAGATCACCGAAGCAGCTCTCCGCCGCACCGGGAGGAGGACCGTAGTTGTCCGCCAGGTCAAAGTGGCAGATGCCCAGCTCCATGGCTCGGCCCACCAGGTCGCGGCAGCGTTCGCGGGCGTCGGCTGCACCGAAATTATGCCAGAGCCCCAGGGAAAGTTCCGGGAGCAGGACTCCGCTGTTGCCGCAGCGGCGGTATTTCATCGTGGAGGTGCTCATAGCGCGTTTCTGTCGTGGTTAGACAACGCCCGCCGTCGGTGCGTTCAAACCGGCGGCGGGCGGGAAAAAGCAGGCGGGAATCAGTGCTTGTAGGCCTCTGCCGGTACCGCCGTCTTGTCGTGCGGGCCGTGGCCTTTCTTCCATTCCAGCTTCAGCTTACCGGGAGCCGTGGCACCCTGAACCACCGTGAGGGTGATTTCATGCAAACCGGCCTTCAGCGGCACACCGCGCACCGCCTGCGTGCTGACGGCCTCTGCGGTGATTTCCTCCGCATTCGGTACGGCGGTGGAGGTAGCGGTCTCGCCCGGTGTATAATTGAAGTCGGCATCCACCAGCGGGAAGCGGTGCATGCGCAGGAATGCCTTGCTGCCCGGCACGGCATCCAGCGTCAGGTAGAACTGCCAGTGGTTGCCATCCTGCGGCACATTGACATAGCCCTTGAACTCCGTGATGCTGCCGCCGGGCAGCTCCTCTGCCGCCGGGTCGGCCACCACCGTGGCGACTGCATCGGCGGTACCGGGCAGGGTGGAGAACTCCGGCACCCAGCCGCAGGAGGCCTGCACCCGGCGCATGGTCAACCCCGGAGCTGTTTCTGCGGGGGTATTGGCCGGGATGAGGATTGAGTCATAGCAGCGACCGCCGGAAATGCCGTTGTTGCGGCGGCCTGCGGCACGGTCATGGGCATAGCCGAATGCTCGGCGGTTTTGCAGCACGGCAGCGCGCAGCTGCTCCTGCATCTCCGGCATGCCGGCGGCCAGGTTCTGCGTCTCGGCCGGGTCTTTTTCGGTGTCGTAAATTTCGAAATCCTCCTGTCCGGTCTTGATGCCGGTGCGGATGGCCTTCAGGAAGCGGCCGTCCTGAGCGCGGAAGTAGATGACCTGCTGCTCGCCGCGCGGACGGTTACGCTTGTTATCCGCATAGTCGTCGTAATAGGCCATGCCGCCGCCGAAGTTGTATTCGGAATAGATGGTGCCGAAGGGTTGCCTGTCCTCCTCGCCCCGGAGCAGGGGAAGCAGCGAAACACCCGTGCTGCGCATCGGCGCGGGTACTCCGGCCATATCCGCAAAGGTGGCCATCCAGTCATGGAACTGGCTCGGGAAGCTCGTGCCGCCGCTCTTCACAATCCCCGGCCCCCAAACCACGCAGGGCACGCGCAGACCGCCGTCCCATGTATCGCGTTTGATGCCGTTGTGCGGGCCGTAGCTGCGGAAGAAAGCCGGGTTCTGCGCCGGGGCAGGGTGGCCGGCAAAGCCGCCCACGGCACCCGGTTCATTGTGCGGCCCGTTGTCACTGGTGAAGACCACGAAGGTGTTTTGGTCGATCTGCAAATCACGGCACAGCTGGAGTAAATCTCCCATGGCATCGTCCACGCGCGTCACCATCGTGGCATGACGCTCTGCCGCCGTGATGGCCCATTGGGCACCTTCGCCGAAGCGCTTCTGTGCGTATTCCTTCCACCGGCTGTTGTTGGCATAAGCCGGGTAGATGAACGAATCCCAAGGGCCGCTCGTGGCCGTGTTAATCATCTTGCCCGGCACACCCGTCCACTGCACACCGCCCTTGAGTCCGCCGCCCGCAGGATACGGCCCTGAGGGGATGCCCAGACGCGCGTGCGGTGCTGTCAGCGTGAGGGCCAGAAAGAAAGGCTGCTCCGGCTTCGCGGCGCGGTGGTCCACAATCCACTTTTTGGCGCGTGCGGTGAAGAGATCGGTCGTGTAGCAGTTGTCCAGCTCATCCGTCAGCATCTTCTCGTTCTCCCAGATGGCATTGCGGTGGGTGTCCGGGTCTGCATTACTCTCCTCTTTGGGATAGTGGCGATGCCCCGCCAGATGATTGTGATAGCCGAAGAAGAAATCAAACCCGCGCCGGGTTGGCCAGGCGGCAGCCGTCTCCGGGGTGCCGCCGCTCTCATTGCCGCCGCCGATACCCCATTTGCCCACCAGCGCCGTGGCATAGCCTGCCCCCTTCAGCACCGTGGCCAGCGTGTGCGAGTTCTCCAGCGCGGCATCGAAGTTGTTGTTACGGATGACCTCCGTCACCCCCTGGTGCATTCCGCCGAACAGGGAGGCTCGCGCCGGGGCGCATACCGGGGCTGCCGTGTAGTGGCGTTTCAGTACAAGTCCCGTCTGTGCCATCTCTGCCAGCCGCGGCATGTTGATGCGAGGTGTGCCCTCCACCTTTGGTGTGCCCTGCTGCAGGTTCATATCACCCCAGCCCAAGTCATCCGTCAGAACCAGAATGATGTTTGGCTGAGCTCCTGCTGCCACCACTCCCGCACAGACCACCGCTACGCAGGTGCTCAAAAAAAACTTTTTCATGCTCATATCCCCGGTAATATAGCAGAATCCTGTCCGTTTACAAGTTATTTTCTTCGGCGTCAGTTCAAGGAAGCCTGCGAGCAATGGAGCTAAGAAAATGCCGTTTTTTATATGAGAAGAGATGGAGATGACGACAAAAAGCATCCGAAGAGGAACAATGTCCGGCCCGGTAGACGGGATGTGCAGGCCGAGGTGGAGTCCCGGCGGATAGTTCTGCTCATCTCTTTTGCGGATTTCGCTCATTTTTCCGATGTTGGGGGGATGGGTGATCATGCCTGTGTGTTATAGGTAAGTGTATCTTCTGTGCAGATGATGCAAAATGCTTGCCTTCATCGGCGTGAAAGAGTAGCATGTGAAGCATGAGACGGAATGGGGGATTTGAAACGGGGCTGAAGCTGTGGTCGGTCAACTGCGGTGCCTGGCGGAGCGAAGCCCTGCGCTTGTATGAGCAGGGTCTGTATGATTATCTGGAGATTTATGCGGTCCCCGGCACGTCTGATACGATTCCGCTGTGGAAAGAGCTGCGAGTTCCCGTTGTTATCCATGCGGCTCACTTTAAGCATGGTTTCAATCTGGCACTGGAATCGAGCTTTTCTGATAACCTCCGGATATATGACGAAATGAAGCGTTTTGCCGATGAGCTGGAGGCTCGTTATATCATCTTTCACGGAGGTACTTTCGGCCATATTGAGGAAACGGCGCGGCAGCTGGCTGCTTTGGGAGAATCGCGGGCTCTCATTGAAAATAAACCGGCTATCACCCGCAACGATGGGCGAATTCTGGAATGCCGAGGCTCAACGCCGGAGGAAATACGTGTGGTGATGCAGGAAGCGGGCTGCGGATTTTGTCTGGACATTCCGCATGCTCTCTGTGCGGCGAACTATCACGGTGTCCCTCAGGAGGAAATGTTGAATGAGTTTTGCGCCCTCTGCCCCGCCATGTATCATCTGGCGGATATGATGGACAATACGCAGCTGATAGATGATCACACTCTGTTGGGCCGGGGTACGCTGGACTTTTCTCGCTTCATCCCCGCTGTCCTACCACCGGGTGCTATGGTGACCATAGAAACCAATCGCTCCCGGCAGGATTCTCTCGTTGAGTTTGAGGATGAGCTGGAATGGTTGATGCGGTGTGCAAGTATCTTGGCCTAGTCGGTAAACTTGCTTTCTCAGCAGACGGGGCCTTTCGGTACTACAGAGGGAAAAGTTATTCCTGATTATATGGTCAGGGTATCTGTATATTTGTGGGGTGGTAGAATCATGAAATGATGGTAGAATGGCATCGTTGGCGGCCGTAGGGCTGCAACGGACGAACTTTTCTGCAAACTCACGAGAGAAGATAAGCTATTGGTCCCCGGTTCGAATCCGGGAGGGAGGCCTTGCAGCCGCCTTAGCTCAGTGGCAGAGCAGTAGACTCACCGCGGCCCCGAAGTTCAAGAAATCGCTTTCAGGGGAAGCACCCTCAACAGAGGTCGGGAGTAAATCATCATGGATTGACACAAACTATGGAGACGAAGCATCAGGAGCAAACCGGAGTGTTCACCCGGACGGAGAATGGAGCCCTGCAACTGCGGAGCACGGGCAATGTCTGCACGGATTTGTTTGCGGAAATCGCGTCGGCTCGCAATATGGTGCAGGAGTCACCGGAAGCGTTGGAGGGGCTCTTTCTGGAGGCGTATGCCGAGGATGCGGCTACGGCGGTGTCGATTTTATTCTGGTGCCGGGCAGTTCGGTGCGGGGCCGGGGAGAGGGAGGTGTTCCTGCACCTGCTGGAGCTGCTGTGGGAGCTGAGCCCGGAAGCGGTGCGAGATAACCTGCCGCTGTTGGGTGAGCTGGGCTGCTACCGGGACTATGTGCAGGTGGTGGAGCGGATTCCGGCCTTGCATGAGGAGGTGGTGTCTGTTTTTGCAGAGGGGGTGCGGACGAAGAATTACTATGCCTGTAAGTGGTTGCCGCGTCGCTCGGCGTTGTGGGCTGCAGTGCGTGCCGCGCTCGGGATGAGCAATGGCGATTTTCGGCGGGCGGTGGCGGCGGCCTCACCTACTGTGGAGCAGCTGCTGGCATCCGGTAAGCCCGAGGCGGTGGAATACGACAAGCTTCCCACGCAGGCTCTCAACCATTATCGTGCCCTGTTTGCGCGGAGGGATAAGGAACGCTTTTTCCGAACGCTGGCAGAAAAGAAGCTGAACACGGCTGCGGGCTATCCTCACGAGTTATTCCGCCCCTGGTTCGGCAGGCTGCCGCAGGGGCTCACGCGCGAGGAGATGAAGCGCATCATCGATGCCCAGTGGCGCCATCTGGAAAATTTTTTGTCTGCTGAGGGCGGCGGTATCCTCCCGGTGCTGGACACCTCCGGCTCGATGTGGTGGGGCAGCGCAGTGCCGCCGCATCAGGTGGCGTATCCTCTGGCTCTGTATTGTGCGGAGCGGTTGCACGGGCCTTTCCGCAACCGGGTGTGCAGTTTCAGCTCTCAGGCGCACTGGCTGGAGCTGCCGGAGGTCGATTCCGTGACGGACAGGTTGGAAGCCTTGCTGCAATACAACATCGTGGGGAGCACCAACGTGGCGGATGTATTCCGTCTTTTGCTGGAGACGGCACGCCGAAGCGGAGCAGGGCAGGAGGCTATGCCCCGCTGCCTGCTCATCCTCTCCGATATGCAGTTCGATGCCGGCGCGGAGTACGACGAGACGCTCATGGACAGGCTTCGCCTGGATTTCAAATACGCCGGATATGAGTTCCCCGCCATCGTCTACTGGAATTTGAATGCCACCAACACCGGGGCACCGGATTCCATCCGCGACAACGTGGCGATGGTGAGCGGATACTCCCCACGCATCCTGCGCGCCGTGTTCAGCAGCGATTATTCATCGGCAACCCGCCCCATGCAGCTGAACCCGCTCGAGACGATGGAGAACGCCCTTGCTCCCATACGCGCCGTCCTCAATTTGTCCCGTTTGATTCCCTTACCCCGTGCGCTCGCCCGTACCGTTTCCAACAGAACGCGAGGAAAATCATGCCGCTTTCCCGCGGATTTCCTATCTGCTGTATAGACCTGTCGGGGCGGCTTGGCTGAACGTCTTGCATACACCTCGGAGCGAATTGTCCCCATTGCCTGATGAGGAAGGTGTGAGCGCTTTCTAGACGCGCTCACACCTTTTCTTGAATCAAACGGCTATAAGCACGAAGAGGAATACCGAATATATTGAAATAATAACAAATATAAATAATAAAGCGTACAATATTGCCGGTATTATTCTTTTTGTTAATTCATACGTAAATGCAAAAGCGCATAGTAATGGTATAGCAAAAGTGAGGATGTACATGACGTATTTGTTTGGGGGGGCGGACAATTGACCGTGCATCGCAGCACCTTGCAACGATATTCCCATTGCAATAATGGTCAAGCCTAATTTATTTATAAATGAAAGCAGTTTTGAAATTCTCCTGTTCTTCATATAATGTCCCATCCGGATTACAACATTTAAACCTTTGCGCTTACTGCCACGATGGTAAACTAACGTCCAAGTTTGACGATTTTTCAAACCTCGACTGGCTTATCATTTGGCGTGATTCCTTTCGGGTTCGGCGGATGTTCTCGATTTCGGCTAAGCCCTCGGGACTGATTTCAGACTTAATCATAGCAGTTGCCTTATTCTAGTATTATTATTTGTTGTTGTCAACTTATTTGGATATTACGCAAGCAGCTTTGTTCCGGCTACTTATCACACGTGCACTCCGGGGTATCTGAGAGATGAGAAACGAGCGACATCTGCATACTCACCGACGGATTGCCCTCCCTGCGTATCCTGTTCGGATTGCGGCAATACTTAGCGTATACAAAAGGAATAACTAATGTACAAAAACAAACCTTCTGTTTAATATTCGTTTGATTAAAAGTGTAGCGTCTGTACAAAAATGTTTATTTCGATGTTTATACATATATTCAGCTGCATTCTTCCATCGTTTTTGGTCTCCGTTATACATTGCCTCTTGAAGTTCATACGCTACGTAGATGTACTTTGCGTCACAGTCATCGGGATTGTTTTTGATGTAGGCCGTCAGTAATTCAACATCCTGTTCAGATACAGCGCGATAAGAAAACTTTATTCTGAATAAATGGGGTGTTGCCTTGCCCTTTAATTTATTTGAAAGTATAGATGCTACATCCTTTATTGTTAATTTATTACTATAAAAATCCGTTTCTATTTTTTGAAGTGATAAACTTATCAGAATTTAATTGAGGTCGGAAGACGAGGGTAAATATGTCATAAGGTTTGACGTTGTTATAGGGGTTTTCTCACCACTCATATCCATTGTATAATGATAATAGTACAAAAAATCGGAGCTTATGCCACATAGACCCGCGTTTGTGTATACAATTTTGGGTAGATTTAATTTCTTGTCAAAAGCGTCTTTTTCTTCTATTACGTATGAAATCAATCTATTCAGCTCTCGTTTTACCTTGTTTTTATCCGGGTTGTTTTTCAGTTTCTCGAGTTCATGATACAACCAATTGGAATGTTTGATTTTTTTTGTAATTGAATCATTGCTTTTATTTCGGCTAATATAACTATGCACGAAGTCTGTGTACAAGGGTAATTTCCCCACCAACTTCCAATGAATCATGTATGGCGAGAATCTTTCACGTTTATCATACCGTTCTGCTTCTTTTGTAATAAATTCGTCATATACCTGAAAAGTATCTTCGCAGGATTCTTCCAACGCCTCTTGAAAAACTTCTTCATTTGTTTTCTGAAAACAGGATACAAATAGTAGCGACACTATACATAAAAATATCGTTTTCATCTTGATTTTAATCGCAAAATTCTCTGTAAAGAATATGAATGGGGAAACTGTTAATTAACATGTGTTACTTCGGGTGATGTCACAGTAGGCGATTTGCGGGTAGCCTGGGTAGAGGTAGCATCGGCAGAGGGTGATGCTGCCGTAAGGGGTGTAGCTGCGTCCGGCGGTGCTTGTCACCCCGGCATTATCCGTCTGCGAAAGCGCAAAACCATCCACGCTCACCGCTTCGGCGGTGATGTCGGAGGTCGGCAGGGTGTTGTAGGACTTGCGTTTCGTCCCGTTATGATACTCTACCCATTGAGTGGAAGTCAAGTTTCTTTCGTCAGTTGTTTGATTTATTTTCTTGACATATTCATGTTTATGATTTAGTGTTCAGAAAGAATAATTGTACTAATATTGCACATTCTACAACGTTTAAACATTATAATGAATACAACAACTATTATGCATCTTATGTGTCGTTACCTTTGCTTTATCATATATGTCATATTATTGAATGAATACACTTTTGCTTTAACTTCTTCATCAATCGAATCATTTGAAAATTATTTAAAAAAATGTTATTTAATAGAGCGACGAAATTATGAAAAAGTTTTTTTTGACGAAAAATCACTTAATCAACGACAAATAATAGCTATAGAGGATCAACAAAATGCTCTCAAAATGTTGCTAGACAGAAGAAAAGGAATAGTAAGTAAAATCGGCGGGAGAGATTTAGCAACAATAGCAGCAGCGTGCGGAAAATATAAATGGATGAGAGAGTGCATAATTGACGGAGATTCAGCTATTCCAAAGAGCGGTTATTTTTCTTCACCTTTTACATCAGTTGCTTCGGGTGTGGGCGATGTTATACTTCAAAATAATATTCAAGACAGAATAAAGGAAATGGAGTGGATTATAAATCGCCATAAAAATGTTTTTTCAATAGTTGATCAAATGACAATTTATGCCGCTGCTCAAGCATCAGGAGTTTACACGAAAGACGAAGGGGCAATGTTTGATTATCTCATCTACAAAGGGCTTCCTATAAGCTATGATGGCTTGCTAATATTGTTAACGATTAACAATTCTTCTTTCGTTATAAAAAAATATAAATTGCTCGAAAAAATCAGCAAAAAAGAAAGAGCTAAATGTTTGGATTTTATAATAAAATCTAATGTTGAAGATAAGCAGAAAAAAATTGATTTGTTTCTCATGTATAACGATCAATCTGAGAGATAATAAACAATATAAATAATTAGCCAGATACAATTTAGGTGAATAATCCTCTATAATAAGTTGTATTATAGAGGATTATTGCCTTTAATTACCAAATTAGCTATTTACATCTATTTTTATTTACAACAAATTAACTCAACTTAATTTTTTATTTCACTTCTCTTTCTAGAGACATCTAACCAATAATACCCAGAAGTTTCAATCGTGTATCGATCTCGCGAAGAATCTAATCCATTACCTGATTTTTTTTTCTATGCCTACAGTGTAATAATTGTCACATACGCAGCGATATCCATAAACAACATAGCCATGGCGTAGCCCATGATCCACTATAGTTGCAGCTGCCTCTAGCACTTTAGCAGTAGAGTTTATGTTTTGGATGATTTGATATAGTATTTCTCGTGTAAGCTTTTCTGCTATTTTTCAGCAGCTTTTCCTAAGGTTTTGGTGCTTATTTTATGATTATTTATTATAATTGTTCAAATTTTACTACGTTGTATCCTTCGTCTTTCAGGATTTGGATATAATTTTTCTTTAATTCTTTATATGCGTTTCGTTTGTGTTTCAATTCCTTTTCGAATGAAAACGGCGTATCTTCACACTTTGAAAATAATCGTTTTATACGCAATTTTTTTTAATCTTTTATCTTTATCAAAGATTGTAGTAATCTCATTTATGAAATTTGAATTCTTATATGCTTTATAATACTTCTTATCATCAAATAGAACCAAAATGTATTTTTTGACAAAAAATACACCAATTGTATCAAAATAAGTAATTATTTGTTTATTATTAACATAAAAAACGCTTAACTTGTAATTTTTGATATCTTTATCTGATAGTTTGTAGTTATTTGTAGTTTTTATTATTTTTTCTAATTTATTTATATTCCAGCAACTGAACATATGACAAGTTAAATCGATACAAAAAAGCGCGAATGTTGAAATTAAAAAAAATGATCCATTTTTTCATAACAATTTGCTCTAAATAATAAATGATGACACGTAAAGCTAGTGTAAACTTCTTTCTGTAAAATCGAATGAGCACTAAGTTTTCATCTGCAGCCCCAATCCTGCGCCGGTCGAGCCCCTCGGGGCGAAGCCGGTGCAGGATTGGACGCGGGCTGAATGATGGCCTTACATCGCCATGTCTGGATGAAAACTTGAAGTGTTCGGTCAATTGCTGCATTGTTCGTTTATCCACAACTAACTCAACGACAATGGCCGAACAAGACAAAATTACCATATTCGACGCGTTAATCAAGCCTTTTCTTCATGATGATTCTCAAACATCTGAGCATCAGAGCATTGGTCAACCTTCATTCAAAGAGTTTTGATGAGGGGGATGAACAGTCCTAACTGCATCACCAGTGATGATCACAAGGGTATCTGAAAAGCCCTTGCTGAAACGCTCACCGGTGTCCTCTGGTAACGCTGTCAATTCCATTTTCAGCAAAACGCCCGGGTTCATGTGACGAGCGTAAGATATCGCAGTATCGCAGCTGGGTATATTCGAAATGTATTCAACGCCGGAAATCGGGCATCTGCCAAGCTGATGATTCAGAACATCTTATCTATTTTCAGAGCGGATAAGCAATACAAGCTGGCTGATTGGTTTGAAGAAAATGTAGAAGAATGCCTCTCCGTCATTGATTGCCCGCCCGAAGTACAGCGGTGGCACAGAACGTCCAACATCATGCAAAGTATCAACAGTCAACTCAAACGCAGAACAAACGTCATCACCATCTTCCCTTCCGAAGCTTCTTTGCTCAGAATTGTAACCGCCAAAGCTATGGATCTTTCCGATGAATGGGAGGGCAATAGCGGCAAGGCTTACATTTCCCCGGAGAAGCTTCAACAAACAGCTGAGGTGCTGAAAGTAGCCTCATCTCTGCCCCAAAATCCCGCTGCTTAACCTAAACAGCAAACGAATTTTGCACCAATGAGCTCGATTTTACAGAAAAAAACTTGCGCCGCCCGAGCGTCTGCTTCACCACGTTGCCGAACGCATCATATTCATAGAGCGAGGCGGCGGTTTTTGCGGTATTCCGGCCCGTATCCTGATACTGCTTTGTGAGCTGTCCGAGGGCATTGTACTCGCTGCGGTTATAGATAAATCCGCCGTTCGCATTCGGTTGAGCTTGTGCCACCACCTGACCGAAATCGGTCGTGATGCTCTGCGAGAGAATCGTGGCATTATCCGCCAGCTTCACCGTCTCACGGGCATTGTTGCCGTTGGTATCATAGACATAGTAGAGTTCCCTCTGCCCCGTGCCTGCGAGATGCGCCACGCTGCTATCCCGATTGCGGGTAGTGATGAGCGTCGCCCCGGCGGGCGTGGTCAGCGTGGTGGTCAGCCCATCTGCGCTGTAAGCAGTGGTGGTGACGCACCTTAGAATATATCATGGGGTGATTTCTTTAACTCATGATAAAATAACCTCCCATAATATTTATAAAAACTATAATGATTACAGGTAATAATAGCAGAATAAATGATAAACTTTTATTTCTTTGATTTAAAAAAAAGAAAAAAATACAAGCAATCAACAATATGCACATTATAAAAATCTGTCCGGTTAATAGGATGTTATCGAAAGAAATTACAAATGTAAATAAAAATAATAAAATGAACTGTAAATTATGCAGTACACATAGGAATAGTAGAATATTCTTTCTTGAAAATATAAACAATAGCACAGAAATAACAATACAAACAACTATATTAAGTAATAAATAAATCATTTTGTTGTCAAATGTGATTTGATGTATTGCGCGAAATAAATTTCGCGCAATACTTTAATTAACTTTAGCGTACTAAAAACTCAATTAAGCATCTAAACAACATGAGAAATTGATATTTGCAAGAGTATGAAATGTTTTTATTTGTTTAGAGCAATTTTCTTCTAAGTACAACGCTGCATCGTGGCTTATGCTTAGTAAAAATGAAAATACGCCTTCAGTCCAGTTGAATATACATAATAATCCTCTAATTTTCCTTTTGTTATAGTACACCATGCCGAGTTCGGTATCGTTGTACTCGCTGCTCCATTGGATGGGCTGGTAGACGCTGTTGGCGCTTTCCGTTACTTCACCATAGGGGATGTAGGTGTAGGCTGTTCGGATGTAACCGTTTGAGCCGTAGAGTTCACAGATGTTCTTGGTTAAATCCCAGCCGTAGACATACCATGTGCCGTCCTTTTGGATGGCCAGCGGGCGGGTGGCTGTCGGCCGGGTTGGATCCCAGGTGATGAGCCAGAGCGCCGGGTGGTTGCTGCGTCCGGCGGTGGTTGTTACGTCTTCCTTATCCGTCTGCGAGAGCGTAAAACAATCCGCGCTCACCGCTTCGGCGGTGATGTCGGAAGTGGGCAGGGAGTTGTAGGTCTTACGTTTCGTTCCGTTATGATACTCTATCCATTGCGCGGAAGTCAAGTTCCTTTCGTCAATTGCAGGGCAGACGCATAAGGAATATGACAAAAGGGAAATAAAGGGGAAAAGCGCT
>CAYYKC010000040.1:0-19550 GCA_964471605.1 uncultured Akkermansia sp.
TTTATTTTGAGGCAACCACCCCCTTGGGTTCGATTTTATTTTGAGGCAATACGATTTCAGAGACGGTGTCTGAAATCATCACTTGCTTGAAGGCTACGGATAAAGGCCACAAGGGTATCAATGCAGCTTTGAACATCCTGCATATCAGCCGTTTCCACCGGGCTGTGCATATAGCGCAGCGGCAGGGAGAAACAGGCCGACGGCACGCCCCGACGCGAGCGATACACGGAATCCGTATTGGTTCCCGTGGAGCGGCCTGCGGTTTCGCGTTGCAAGGGAATCCCGGCGGCATCCGTCACCCGCTCAATGCGGGCATTCACGTTGGGATGACAGGCCGGCCCATAGCAGAGGCAGCCACCCTTCCCCAAGCGGATATCACCGTAGCGCCCCTTATCCAGACCGGGAGAATCCGTGGCATGGGTCACATCCAGACAGATGGCCGCATCCGGCGCCAGATTGAAAGCAAGCATACCCGCCCCCACACAGCCGACCTCCTCCTGCACCGTATTGGCAAAGATGACATTCCATTCGGGCACTATCCCCTGCTCCTTCAATTGACGAGCAGTCTCCGCAAGAATATAGCCGCAAAGGCGATCATCCAGAGCGCGGCAAACCAGACGACGACCGTCATTCAGCATCAGCGGGCCATCGCAATACACACCGGGTGTTCCCACGCGAATCCCCAGAGCCTCTACCTCCTCACGGGAATCGCAACCGAGGTCAACATACAAATCCCAGACCTTCGGCGCCTTATCCCCATCATCGCGGATGTGAATAGCGGTGTTGCCGGTGACACCGACTACCTCACCATCCGTTCCCAGGAAACGGATGCGGCGTCCGCGACCGATGGCAGCATCTGTGCCGCCGAGTCGTTCCACCCGCACAAAGCCATTATCGTCAATATGGCGAACGGAAAAGCCGATTTCATCGGCATGAGCATCCAGCATCAGCGTGGGAGCATTCTCTCCCTTAGCGCGCAGCACCGCCCAGGTAGAACCGTAGGCATCGCAGTGCTGTTCATCCGTGTAGGGGGCAATATAGGCGGCCCAGATGCGCTGGGCATCCATCTCGTAGCCCGTGGGAGAAGGCGTGTTGAGATAATCGGTCAGAAAATCGGAAGATTGGTCGTCCATGGTGTCATTGATTGTTCGAAGTGTGCAAAAAAAGCACCCCGCCGAATGCGGGGTGCAAGAAAAAGAGAGGTTACATATTGCGGTAGGCAATGTCGCTGCGGCGCTGTGAGCCGGCAAAGTCCACCTTAGCCGCCTCTGCATGGGCGGTCTCGCGGGCTTTTTCCAGCGTATCACCCTGTGCCACAATGGCCAGCACACGCCCGCCGTTGGTCACCCAACCCGCAGGGGTTTTCTTCGTGCCGCAGTGGAACACGCGGGCACCGCAGGCATCCAGCCCGGAAATGACATCCCCGGAATGAGAGGAAGCAGGATACCCGGCAGAAGCCAGGATGCAGCAAACGCTCCAGCCCTTGTCAAAGGAAATCAGCTCCGGCGCAAACTCGCCCTTGGCACCGGCCAGGCAGAAGGATGCCAAATCGCCCCGCAGCAGCGGCATGACCGCCTCACACTCGGGATCACCGAAGCGACAGTTATACTCGATGACCTTGGGGCCGTCCGGTGTCAGCATCAGCCCGAAATACAGGAATCCGCGATACGGCAGGCCATCTGCCTGCAAACCGCGCACCGTCGGCGCTACAATCGTTTCCTCAATAGTCTGCAGCAGCTCAGGGGAGGCCAGCTGACGGGAAGCCACTGCCCCCATTCCCCCGGTATTGGGTCCCTCATCGCCGTCCATCAGGCGCTTGTAATCGCGCGCCGGACAGAGAATCAGGTACTTATCATCGCAGATGGCACCGAAGATGGAAATCTCCGGGCCGGTGAGAAATTCTTCCACCAGCAGACGGCCTTCGCCGAAGCGCTTTTCGATGAACACCTCGCGCAGGAACTCCTCCGCAGAAGCAGCATCCGGGCATACGGCCACGCCCTTACCGGCAGCCAGGCCATCGAACTTCAGTACCGTCGGGTACTTTCCTCCGATAGCGGCTATGGCTTCATCGTACCCGGCCACGGCGGCAGCCCCGCCCGTGGGAATACCGTGACGCAGCAGGAAATTCTTGGCAAATTCCTTGGAAGCTTCCAGCTGAGCGCTCTCCTTGGGCGGCCCCCAGCAGGGAATTCCCACGGCGGCGCAGCGATTCGCCAGCCCTTCCCCCTTGACCAGATAGCTTTCTTCTCCTGCGACACAGAGATCCACCTGCTGATCCACCATCCACTGCATCAGACCATCAAAATCCGCCGCATCAATACGTGTGGCGGTCTCGCAAATGGCATCACTGCCGGGGAATGTAAAAATCTGCGGCTTGCAGGGGCTTGCAGCCAAGGTCTCCACGAGCGCCTGCTCGCGCCCACCTTTTCCGATAACGGCTATTTTCATGCTGCCGTTATTCTACACCAGACACATGCGCTTTGGCAAGTCTAAACGGAAAAGCTGTATCTGTCCGCACCATCCCAAAGATTTGGTAAGCTGTAGAAATACCAACAACGTTTTAAACGAAGCCCCCCTCATCCTGACAAATGGGAATTTTTGGCGGTGAGTAGTGCGGGTAATGCCTGCAAATTCCCATCTAGCTCTTTCTCCAACCTTGGGGCTCGTGTAATCTCTCAAAAAGCAGAGTTTTTTCGGAAATTTTTGAAGTTAACAAAAAAAATCATCATCATCCGCAGGAATTCTCTTGAAGTGGCATTCTCAATGCAGTATGACGCGAACGATGCAGAAATACACAACGTTGTATTTCCGGCAATTTTCCACATAAAAAGGAGTTCCCCATGTGTAGTATAAAAAATTCACTTTTGCGAACGATGCCCGGCATGCTGTTGGGTCTTACGGGAGTCTGTTGCATGTCCGAAGGCATCGCGCGAGCGGCAACCATCGCAGAAAACGTGTGTATCGATTTCGGTGTGGAGAACAAATACGATTCTTCTACCGGATGGAACATTCAGGAAGGCCAAAAGACCAGCACGCTATTCGCAGACCGGGAAACCACCACACTAACAGACAAACAAACCGAAACAACCAGTGATATCAAAGTTACGTTTGAACGAGCTACCGGAGTGAACATTGGAAATTACACCCCAACAACGGGAAGCAGTACTCTGACGGCGCCTACCAAAGAAATGCAGGATGTCTGGGAGCTTATGCACGAAATATCTCTGACAGGTGAAGAGGTTAACTCATACTGGACTGAGGTAATCGGCGTCGGTCTTGGTGCAAGTGTTGGAGATCTTACTGTCCAGAACCTGAAAACCAACAGCACCTATGCCATAAGTGCCGTGGTTACATCTGCCGAAGTATTGACATTGGTCGGACAGGCTGCACCGCTTAACATGAAAGACAATACGGCGATTACTCAGAAAGCCGTATTCGTCACATCGAATAAAGGCTCGGTCAACCTTGAGCTGGCTGTCGGAAATGTTGGCATTGCCGAACTGATAAGCGGCAGCACGCTCACCATGACCTGGATATTTGAGACAGGACAAAGCCCCACGACGGTTGATTTCAGTTTTGGCGGCGACTTACTTGCTCTGGGCTCCGGGGCTTCAATCAGCGCCATGGCAATAACCCGCTATGATGACAATACGGGCGCCGAAGCCGTACAGACGAGCTTTGAATATGGTGCTCACATGCTGCATGAAGTAGATGGGGTCGTCGCTATTCCCGAGCCCGGTACCACTACGCTGAGTCTTCCGGCGCTTTCCGGCATGGCAGCACGCCGCAGACGCCGATGCTGATTCATCCACGCTCACCGTTTCATGTCAATACGGAATAACGCCGTCGTGCAGCTTCATGCTACACGACGGCGTTATACGTATAATACCAAAGAAAAGTGGTCTACACCGTCTTAACGACGGGTTCGTTTGCGAGTTACCAGGCGGCGGGAGGTATTCTTGCTGCGCGAGTAGCGCTTAGAACGCACCAGACGGGAACGCCTGGCATAGCGGCTGCGGCTGTAACGCTTGCGGGAATGGTAGCGGGGGCCGTCCTTCGGCAGGTTGGCAACGATGGCACTCGGCACCTCAATACTCCGTTTGCCGGCATCGGCCTCTGCCTTCATATAGGTGGCCTGAGTGCAGCTTTCAATGGCAACGGGCATCCCTCTGTACACCCTGCGGTACAAATCCACGATATCATCGCTCTTCATCCGGATGCAGCCATAGGATGCAGGGCGACCGATATTGCGTTCTTCCGGCGTTCCATGGATATAGATGCGGCGTCCATGAGAATTGCGGTTGAATGACTCCAGTCCGGCCAACTGAATCACGCGGGTCACAATGGGATCACGGCCGCGGGCATCCACATCCACCACTTCCCCGGTGGGGTTGCATCCCTTGAACACCATCCCCTTGGGCTGACCTTCGCCTTTCTTGTCAGAGACGGCATGTATACCCAGCGGCGTGCGGCGGCTGCCGTTCGTAGCGCCGATACCGAACTTGGAGGAGCTGATGGGGTAATCCTTCACCTTTCGCCCATCGCGGAACACCGTCAGCTTCTGATCGCAGAGCGTGATGGCCACGCCATCGCGCACAACAGCACGCGGCGGTATATCCTGCCCATAACGGGAGGAACTGCAGGAAGTCACCAGTGCACAAACTACCAGAGCTGCGACAGCCAGAGACCGCTTAGTAAATGAAATTGGCATATAATCGGAAAACAGGTGGAATAAACAGTTATGCAACCCTGCGGGCGCGGCGGCGCTGAATTACACCGTCAATCAGACGCCCCAGCGAGCAGAAGCCCGTGTAGAAGAAGCCCAGGAACGGAGCGGTCAGCACGAAACCAAGGTAATTACCGCCCACCAGATTCTTCACCTCAATCCAGGCAAAGAAACTGCCGAACATCAGCTCCAGCACCGGCACCAGCACCGATTTGAGAGCCTTGTAACCGGCGGCGCGTTTTTCGATGGAAAGAGCACCCTGATTCGACTCACCGAACTTCGGGGTACGGACGAACTCACTCTTCTGCCCGAACACGGCTTCAAGAACGGCCTTGGCATTGTTCACCGCCATGCCGATACCCAGAGCCAGCAGCGGCAGAAGCAGGGGGAACACCATCCACCAGCGGCGCGGTTTCACAATGGCCTCTGCCAGCACATAGAACGCACAAACGGATATGGTCGCCAGGAAGAACAGAGAGAAAGTCAGCACCAGCATCTGCGGAGAATCCCACGCCCAGTCCCCGGAGGGAGCAATCGTCCCTGCACCGATGGGCAGCACCAGGAAGCAGAGCAACACCAGCACCAGATAGGAATAGTTGCAGGTCAGATGTGTCGTGGCCTCCAGCTTGGCCTTGAGCGGCGCAGCGGAACGCCAGATGTCAAAGAACATCTTCTGGCAGACCTGAATACAGCCCTTCGTCCAGCGATGCTGCTGGGTCTTGAAGCCGTCCATATCCTCCGGCAGCTCGGCAGGAGTCACATAGTCATTCAGGTACACGAAGCGCCAGCCTTTCATCTGGGCACGATAGGAAAGGTCCATATCCTCCGTGATGGTATCATGCTCCCAGCCACCGGCATCATAGATAGCCGACTTGCGCCATACACCGGCAGTACCATTGAAAGTGAAGAATCGGCCGGAGCGATTGCGGCAGGTCTGCTCCAGCGCGAAATGACCGTCCAGGAACACACTCTGCAGGCGAGTCAGCAGGTTGTGGTTGCGGTTGATATGCCCCCAGCGGGTCTGTACCAACGCCACCTTCGGGTCGGTAAAATATGGCATCGTCACCTTCAGAATATCGGGCTCCGGTCGGAAGTCGGCATCCAGAATCAATAGGAAATCACCCTTGGCCACCTCATCAGCGGCTTCCAGAGCACCGGCTTTGTAGCCCGTGCGGTCAGTACGGTGCAGGCAGACGATATCAAAGCCCTGAGCGCGGTAAAACTCCACCTGTTGCTGACAGAGGTCATACGTATCATCCGTGGAGTCGTCCAGAATCTGAATCTCCAGCTTATCCTTCGGGTAATCAATGGCCGTCACCTTACGCAGCAGCCCTTCCACCACAAACTTTTCATTGAACATGGGCAACTGTATCGTCACCATCGGCAGCTCATCCCATTCCCCGGCAGGCTTCGGCACATCCTTGCGGTGGCGGAAATACAGAAACACCATGAGCAAACGATGAAAACCGTATCCGGCAAGAGCCATCCAGACAAAAAAATAGGCAACGAGCCAGCAGAGGGTAAACCAGTATTGAAACTTATCCATGATTTTGTGGGGTGATATGAAAGTCGGTCGATGACAGGCAGCTTCGCAATCGGCCATTTTTTCACGTCAGCAGTACGCTTGCCGCTTGACGCGCGAAAATAGTAATGTAAACTGTCAAAGGAGTCAAGTCTAAATTATCTTTCATTCACCCACATATCACCATGAAAATGAGACGTCTTCTTTTTTCCGCTGCATTCATCTGCGCCTTGTCCGTCAATGCGCAGGAGATGACTGAATCCGAAGGCGCTGATTTTACCGCTGCGGATATTGTCGAGGGCAGCGCTCCGGCAGATATTTTCGCCATCGAAGAAACGCGGGATGTGGGAGAAGTGCCGGCCATGTTCCGGGATGATTCCATGCTGGACGAGTCCCACTCCAACCGAGAACTGGGCATCAATGTGTACACCGCCCCCTCTATCAGCAAGATTTTTGCCCAGCTGGACGACCTGCCCTCCATCCCGGAGTCCTATGTGCTGCGACAACGTCCGGAAAAGCTGCCGATAGATGCCGGCTCTCTGGCACTGGAGATGGGGTATCTGCTGGCAGATGGCTTCATCGCCGTCCGCAGCGGCCACATGAACGATGTGAAGCCCATTGCGCTGGATTTGACCCGCTACGGCAAAGCCATGGGAGTGGGTGAAAAGATGAATGTGCACTCAGCCGCCCTGCTGGAGCACGCGGAAAAGGGGCAGTTGGAGGAGTTCAAGCGTATTCTGTCCTCCACGCAGAGCGACGTGAATGAAGAACTCACAGCGCTGCGCGACCCGGATTTGTCTCACCTGCTGGCGCTGGGCGGCTGGGTACGCGCGCTGGATGCCTCTGCCGCCGCCATTGAAGCCAAGTTCGATGCCCGACAGGCTGCTGCCATCTTCTACCCGGAAGCCCCGGAATACTTCAACGAAATACTGCAGGGGCTCTCTCCCCGCACCGCCCGGAAGCTGAAAGTCGATGAAATGCGGCTGCAACTGGAGCAATTGACGGAGCTGATGACACTCACTCCCGGTGAATCCCCCACGCCGGAGAAGGTACGAGCCATCCATCAGACTGTTTTACGCATCTCCACACTAGCCGTGGGAGAAGGCTATGAACACTAATCCCCGCACCCTGCCGGTCCGGGATTATCTGGACATGGGCGTAGCCGTTTCGGGTATCCGCATCGAGCGAGACCCACGCCCGGTCTATCGGCTCGTCTTCCGGCTTCGCATGTGCAACAGGGGACAGCGGAGCGTGCGGCTTCTGGGACGCAAATGGATGCTGCGGGAACGCGGCGGCAAAACCCGCATTATCGAGGCAGCACAAGTATTCAATCAACAGCCGGTACTGACACCCGGCGCCGTGTTTTCCTGTGGCGGCTGCCAGGATTTTGACATGCCGCCGACCGTCGCAGAGGTATGCTTTTTCGGCACGGATTCGCGCAATGAGGCCTTCATCACACCTCCTCTGGTCTTTCCCCGTCACTGCTTCACCCTCCCCTGGCAACAATAACCCCTAACCAACCACATTACACACATGTTGATAGCCCCCTCCATGCTCGCCTGTGATTTCCGCCACATCGGACCGGAAGCCAACCGCGCGCTCCAAGCCGGCGCCGATTGGCTGCATCTCGATGTGATGGACGGTTCATTCGTGGATAACATTTCTTTCGGCCCGGACATCTGTGCGGCCATCCGTCAGAGCGTCCCCGAAGATGCCTATCTGGATGCACACCTCATGATTGATGCCCCGGATCACTACCTGCCGCGCTTCATCAAGGCCGGCATGAACATGATTACCATCCACGTGGAGCGCGAGGGCGCGGTGGATTTGCACGCCACACTGGCAGCCATCCGTGCAGGCGGTGCGCAGGCCGGGCTCGCCGTCAACCCCGCCACCCCTGTGGAGAAAGTGCTTCCCTATCTGGCAGAGCTGGATATGGTGCTGGTCATGAGCGTGGTGCCCGGTTTCGGCGGGCAGAGCTTCATGGGCGAGGTACTGGACAAGGTACGCACGCTGGATGAGCAGAGGAAAACGCTCGGTCTGAACTTCCTCATTCAGATGGATGGCGGTATCGGTGCCGCGCAGGCTCCGCTCTGCCGGGAGGCCGGCGCAGACTGTCTGGTGGCCGGCTCCTCCACCTTCCGTGCGCCGGATATGGCCGCCGCCATTGCCTCTATGAAATAATCTCCGCCATCATCGTCTCATGGACAACGGTACCAAAAGCCTGCTGAACGTCCTGCTGAGCGTTCTGGCTCCCGTACTCATTCTTGACCACTGCTCGACCTCCGGCCCGGGATTGCTGGAACTGGGCACCACCTGGGCCATGGTAGTGGCACTCTCCCTCCCGCTGGGTTGCGGCGTGTGGATGTTTCTGGAGCACCGCAAGGTGGACCCCATCACCCTCTTCGGGCTCATGGGCACCATTCTCACCGGCGTGGTTACCGTCTACGCCAACACGGGGGACGGCGGTGCCATACGCCCGGATACTCCGTGGTGGTATGCCGCCAAGGAAGCGCTCATCGCTGCCTTGCTCGGTGGTGCGATGCTGGTGACGGCACGCCGCCGCGACTCCATGCTCCGGCTGTTCATTTACTCCGACAGCCTGTTCGACGTGGCACGCATCGAAAAGACCGTGCAGGCAGCCGCGCAGACAGATGCCTACAACCGGCTGCTGTGGAAAGCCAGTGCCTTTACGGCCTCCACGCTCTTCTTTTCCGCCGCTGCCAATTTCTGTCTGGCGCTGTACTTCCTGCTGCCGGTACTGAATCAACCGGCAGAAAAGCAGATTCTGGAGTACAACTACGCCGTCAGCAGCATGACCTGGTGGGGCTACCTCGTCATCGGTGTGCCGCTCATGATTACCCTCATTCTGGTGATGCGCTACCTGCTGCGACGACTCGGCGAGCTGACGGGGCTGGACAGAGACTCCCTCATGGTACGGTGACATTCCCCCGACCGTCACGAACAAAAAGCCCCGGTAACGACCGGGGCTTTTTGTTCTATCTTATTCGCTCGGAAGGCCGCAGGCGCGGAGGATTTTTTCCTTGAGCTCCGTATTTTCCTGAATCCCGCCGAAAGCAGCCGCTCCGGCACCGGTCGCATATATCGGAACCGCCACGCCCGAATGATGATGTGTGGCAAAGCTTCCCGACACTTCCCCTTTCTCCACGGAACCACCCAGAAGAGAAAGCCCACCGGTCTGATGGTCAGCCGTTATCACCAACAGCGTGTCCGGGTGGCTCTGCATCCACCGCAGCACAACTCCCACCGCACGGTCAAAATCCAGCATCTCCTGCACCATCTCATGCAAATCACGAGCATGCGCAGCAACGTCAATCTGCGAGCCTTCAATCAGCAGGAAAAAGCCGTCAGGATGCGTTTCCAACGCGGCCAGAGCATCGCTCACCGACCGCTCCAGGAAGTTGCCGCGACGGGAAGCCGGGAGACAGTCTTTCTCCCCCTCAAGCCGCACGAGTGCTCCCTTGTCCCGCAGCGCAGCAATCTGTTTCGGTGATACCAGAGCCGTACCGCCACCGATGACGACGCGACAGCCACTATTCACCAAATCAGCCGCAATGTCTGCCACCTTGTGGCGGTCAGTACTGTGAGCATAAAATGATGCAGGTGTAGCATCCGTCACGGCCTTGGTCACGACAAGTCCGGTCTGTTTACCGGCTTTCTCCAGGCAACGCATAACAGAGGCATGCTCCTGTCCGTCCGGGGTAAGCCCCAGCCATCCGTTATTCGTTTTTGAGCCGCAGGCGATAGCCGTGCCGCCCGCTGCGGAATCGGTAATGACAGAAGAGGCCGAGCGGGTGCGGGAAAAACCGATAACCGGCAGCATTTCCAGATTCAGCCTGCCGTGATTGCACATCCAGGCGCACCATACCTGCTCGGCACCCATTCCATCGCCAATCATCAGGATGACATTGCGTGCCTTGTCCCGAGTCACCGACGGGACCTTCTGCACTACCTCATGCAGAGGCATGTTATTCACCACCTGTGGTGCCTGACGGGAAGAAACATCCGGCTGCGATTTTCCATCGGCCGCGACACTCCCAACCAGCAAGACCAACAACAGGCCCCATTTTGTTGCTATGTAGTTTATCATGAGAATTACCATCGAAAAACCCGGCATGAAAATGGTTCATGCCGGGCTGAGATTGTTAATCCGTGACGCTATTAATCATCGGAACCCACGGAGATGGTGTCATCGGGCATGGGCAGGTCTTCCTCGTCATCCATGTAGGTGGAGCGGGGAATGGGTGTTGCACCCGGGGCGGCCTCGACCACAATGTTGCGGTACTTGTTGAAGCCGGTACCTGCGGGAATGAGGTGACCCAGAATGACGTTCTCCTTGAAGCCTTCCAGCAAGTCGACCTTGCCGAGGGTGGATGCCTCCGTCAGCACGCGCGTGGTATCCTGGAAGGATGCGGCGGAGATGAAGGAATCCGTCTTGAGGGAGGCCTTGGTGATGCCGAGCAGGATGGGCTCGTAATCGGCGGGACGACCGTTCATGGCCATCGTCTCCTTGTTGATGCGGCTGAGCGTGGTGCGATCCACCTCGTCGCCCCAGAGGAGTCCGGTATCGCCCGGGTCCTTGATGCGTACCTTGCGGAGCATCTGGGAAACGATGATTTCAACGTGCTTGTCATTGATTTCCACACCCTGAACGCGGTAGACCTGCTGCACCTTGTTCACCAGGTGCTCCTGCAGAGCTTCCTTGCCGCAGATGCGCAGAATCTCATCCGAAGCCTCCGAGCCATCGGACAGAGGCTCACCGGCGCGCACGAAGTCACCGTCATGCACGATGATGTGGCGATCCATGGGCACGAGGTGCTTGCAGGAGATGGTGCCCTCGTTCTCATCGCGCTCCTCCAGCTTGACAGAGCGGCGGCGGCGCTTGGTGGCAGCCTCGCGGGCCTCAGCATCGCGATAGATGGTCACCACCTTCTTACCGCGAATCATGGCATCATCGATGGCAACGATACCGTCCATCTCTGCCAGCGTGCAGGTATCCTTCGGGCGGCGGGCTTCGAAAAGCTCAGCCACACGGGGAAGACCACCGGTAATATCGTTCGTCTTCTGCACCTTGCGGGGAGTCTTGGCCAGCTGCGTACCGGCAGAAATCTTCTGCTTGTCATTCACCACAAGGTAGGCACCCGTGGGGATGGCGTACACGCGGACCTTGTCCTTGGCGGAACCGGGCTTGGCGGTGTGCACAATCACACGCGGAGCCAGATCCTGGCGGTGGTCGATGATGACGGTTGTACCCTTACCGGAATCGGAGTGAGCCGAATCCGTGCGGCAGGTAATACCTTCAATCATGTCCTGGAACTCCACGGTACCGCTCACTTCGGAGATGACCGGAATGGCGAAGGGATCCCATTCAGCGATGGTCTGACCGGGCTCCACATGGTCACCGTCCTTCACACGAAGCACAGCACCCAGCGTCAGCGAGTAGGATTCGATTTCCTTACCCTCCACATCGTAAACCCTCACACCGCCGTTCTTGCAGAGCACGACCATGTTGCCGTCCTCGTCCTCCACGCAGCGGTCACGCAGGTTCTCGTCATAGATGACACGACCGGCAGACTTGGCCACATACTCCGGACGGTTGGCAGCAGCCGTAGCCGTACCACCCACGTGGAAGGTACGCATGGTCAGCTGAGTACCGGGCTCACCGATGGACTGGGCAGCGATGATACCCACGGCTTCACCCACCTTCACGCTCTTGCCGGTGGCCAGGTTGAGGCCGTAGCACTTGGCGCAGCAACCCTTGGACAGGTCGCAGGTCAGCACGGAACGCACCTTCACCTTCTCGATACCCACGTTCTCAATCTTCTTGGCAGCCTCGTCGGTGATGATTTCGTTCTTCGCCACGATGAGCTGACGCGTGGTCGGGTCGTAGATGTCATCACAGGTGACACGTCCGTAGATACGAGTGGACAGGGAGGCGATTTCGTCCTCACCATCATAGATGGCCGTCATGGTGATACCATTCTCCGTGCCGCAGTCGGTGTCGCGGACGATGACATCCTGAGCCACGTCGACGAGCTTACGGGTCATGTAACCGGAGTCAGCGGTCTTCAGAGCGGTATCGGCCAGACCCTTACGGGCACCGTGGGTGGAGATGAAGTACTCCAGCACGGAGAGACCCTCACGGAAGTTGGAGGTAATGGGGCGTTCGATAATCTCGCCGGAGGGCTTGGCCATAAGACCGCGCATACCGGAGAGCTGCTTAATCTGAGCCTTGTTACCACGGGCGCCGGAGTCCACCATCATGTAGAGGGGGCTGGCCACGGCGGAACCGCTGTTGTATTCCAGCTTGGTGTAGAGGTCTTTCTGGATGGCATCGGTCGTGGAGGACCAGATGTTCACCACCTTTTCATAGCGTTCGCCGTTGGTGATGAGGCCTTCCTCGTACTGCTCGGTCACCTTGGCGACCTGCTCGTAGGCATCGGCAATCATCTCATCCTTGCCCTCGGGCACCACCATGTCCACGATACCGATGGAGCAACCGGAGCGGGTAGCTTCCTTGTAACCCAGGGACTTGAGGGCGTCCAGGGTCTCCACGGTGCGCTTCTGACCGCAGGCCTGATAGCAGCGCCAGATGATTTCACCCAGCTGCTTCTTGCCGACGTTGCGGTTGATGTAGCCGATTTCGTCCGGCCAGATTTCGTTGAAGCGGACGCGGCCTGCGGTAGTGACGATGGTCTTGCGGTCGACGTTCTCGCGGTTGAAGGAAAGCTTCTCGAAAGCCTCGCCTTCCTTGCCGTAATCGGGGTTCTTGAGGCGAATCCACTCGTGGTAGCCAATCTTGCGTGCGGCGATGGCGAACTCCACTTCGGAGATGGACTCGAAGAGGGGCAGCAGGTGCTGATTGTCCTGCTTCTCCTTCACTTCCTTGGCACGGGTGTGCGTCAGGTAGTAGGAACCCAGAATGATATCCTGAGTCGGCGTGCAGATGGGCTTGCCGGAGGCGGGCGAGAAGATGTTGTTGGGAGCCAGCATCAGGAGACGGGCTTCCAGCTGGGCTTCCACGCTCAGCGGCACGTGCACGGCCATCTGGTCACCGTCGAAGTCAGCGTTGTAACCCGTACACACCAGCGGGTGCAAACGAATGGCGCTGCCTTCAATCAGCACAGGCTCGAAAGCCTGGATGGAAAGGCGGTGCAGCGTAGGAGCACGGTTCAGGAACACGGGGTGTCCCTTGGTCACCTCTTCCAGGATATCCCACACGATGGCTTCCTTGCGGTCAATCATCTTCTTGGCAGAGCGCACGGTGTGCACATAGCCCATCTCCTTGAGGCGATGAATGATGAAGGGTTCGAAGAGGTTGAGGGCCATCTTCTTGGGCAGACCGCACTGGTTCATCTTGAGATGCGGACCAATCACAATCACGGAACGGCCGGAGTAGTCCACACGCTTACCGAGCAGGTTCTGACGGAAACGACCGCTCTTGCCCTTGAGCATATCGGAAAGGGACTTCAGCGGACGGTTGCCGGCGCCGGTCACATGGCGACCACGACGACCGTTGTCGATCAGAGCGTCCACAGCCTCCTGAAGCATACGCATTTCGTTGCGCTTAATCACCTCCGGGGTCTGGAGAGCGGCCAGCTCGCGCAGACGGTTGTTACGGTTGATGACGCGGCGATACAAGTCGTTCAGGTCACTGGTGGCGAAGCGGCCGCCGGGCAGCGGAACGAGGGGACGCAGATCCGGGGGAATCACCGGCAGCACGGTGAGCACCATCCACTCCGGATGGCAGCCGCTGCTGCGGAAACCCTGGGCAAGCTGCAGGCGCTTGGCCAGCTTACGCTTGTTCTGCTTGGAGTTGGTTTTCTCCATCTCCTGGCGCAGCTCATCGATGAGGGCATCCAGGTCAATGGTCTTGAGCAGGGTCTGAATGGCGACAGCACCCATGGCGGCCTCCGGTGCATCATCACCGTAGTCCTCCACCAGCTCATCATACTCCTCTTCCGTGAGAATCATGCCGCGCTCGATGCCGTTCACACCGTGGGGATCCGTCACGATGTAGTCCTCGTAATAAATGACACGCTCCAGATCGCGGGCGGTCAGGTCAAGCATGAGGCCGATGCGGCTGGGCATGCACTTATAGAACCAGATGTGGGTCACCGGCACGGCCAGATTGATGTGGCCCATGCGCTCGCGGCGCACGCGGGAGGAGGTCACCTCCACACCGCAGCGGTCACAGATCATGCCCTTGTTCTTGGCGCGCTTGTAGCGGCCGCAAGAGCACTCCATGTCGCGTGTAGGCCCGAAAATACGCTCGCAGAACAGACCACCCTTTTCCGGCTTGAACGTGCGGTAGTTGATAGTCTCAGGGTTCTTGACCTCGCCGCTGGACCAGTTGAGGATATCCTCCGGGCTGGCCACGGTGATGCAAACCTGGTCGAAGTTCTTGGCCTTCTCGTTGTTAAGGTCGTTAAAAGACATATTATGTGGTGTTTTTAGATTGTTGGTGCCACCCGGGCTGTTGAAACCCGGGCAGCGGTTACAGGTTTACATCTTGTATCAGGCGTTGTCCTCCTCGTCATCCTCGGATTCTTCCTCCGCATACACCTCGACTTCATCATCGTCATCGCCGAATACATCGAAATCGGCTTCATCGGACAAATCATCGTCCAGGTCATCGTCATCGCCTGCAAGCAGGGCGAAGAGGTCATCCGTCGTCTGCGGAGCATTCTCGCGGTCGCGCTTCTCCGTCGGCTGGACGTTGAGGCAGAGAGCCTGCATTTCCTTAATAAGCACGTTGAAGGACTCGGGAGTGCCGGCTTCCAGCGAGTTATCGCCCTTGACGATATTCTCGTAGATACGGGTACGGCCCTGAACGTCGTCAGACTTGACGGTAAGGAGCTCCTGCAGCGTGTAGGCTGCACCGTAAGCCTCCATGGCCCACACTTCCATTTCACCGAAGCGCTGACCGCCGTGCTGAGCCTTACCGCCGAGGGGCTGCTGGGTCACCAGCGAGTATGTACCCACGGCACGGGCGTGCACCTTGTCAGCCACCAGGTGGTTGAGCTTGAGCATGTAGGTGTAGCCCACCACCACCGGGTAGTGGAAGTACTCACCCGTCAGGCCGTCGATGAGGCGGCTCTTACCGGCCACGCTGCCGTCCTTGCCATCGCCCACCCAGGAGAATCCGGGCATCTTCTTGGCCTGGCTCATGTAGTCCCAAATCTGGGATTCCTCGATACCGTCGAACACGGGAGTGGCCACCTTGAAGCCCAAAGCCTTCGCGGCAACACCGAGGTGAGCTTCCAGCACCTGACCCACGTTCATTCGGGAAGGCACGCCCAAGGGGTTGAGGATGATGTCCACGGGGGTACCATCTTCCAGGTAGGGCATATCTTCCACGGGCAGGACTCGGGAGCAGACACCCTTGTTACCGTGACGACCGGCCATCTTGTCACCCACACCCAGCTTGCGCTTGGTGGCGATGTAGACCTTCACCTCGGTCACGACACCGGGATCCATCTCCGCACCGGCTTCAATCTGGTCGAGCTTGAGGTCGCGCTCGTCATCCAGCTCAGCGAAGCGGGGCTCATAGCTGTTGATGATTTCGAAAATCTGGTTGCGCACCGGGCTTTCGTTCATCTCAATCTGGTCGTGATAGACGGCCAGCTTGCGCAGCAGGGTCTTGGTAATCTTGCGGTTGGCGGGGATAATCACCTCGTTCGTACCGGCGCGGGTCACCTCCAGCGGAATCTTCTCGCCAAGCAGGCGGTCAGAGAGCTTGCTGGTCAGCTGCTCAATAAGAGCATCGCGGTCGCGCTCGTACTCGGTGTCCACCTTCTTGCGCTGCTTCTGGCTTTCCTTCTCCAGGTCAACGGCGGGAGAACCGGGAGCGGCAGAGCGCACCACGCGAACATCCATCACCACACCCGTCGTGCCCGGGGGCACGCGCAGAGAGGTATCCTTCACGTCAGCGGCCTTCTCACCGAAGATGGCGCGCAGCAGACGTTCCTCAGGAGCCAGATCAGTCTCGCTCTTCGGCGTAATCTTACCCACCAGGATATCGCCGGGCTTCACCTCGGCACCGATGCGGACCACACCGTCGCTGCCCAGATTCTTGAGGGCATCATCGCCCACGTTGGGGATATCGCGGGTGATTTCTTCCGGGCCGAGCTTGGTGTCACGGGCCTTCTCCTCGAATTCCTCGATGTGGATGGAGGTGTAGGCATCCTCCTGCACCAGGCGCTCAGAGATGATGATGGCGTCTTCAAAGTTGTAACCGTACCAGGACATGTAAGCCACCAGCACGTTGCGACCCAGAGCCAGCTCACCGCCATCGGTACAGGGACCGTCGGCCAGCACATCGCCGGGCTTCACCACATCGCCACGGGAAACGATGGGCTTCTGGTTGATGCAGGTGGAGGCGTTGGAGCGCATGAACTTGCGCAGCTGGTACACGTAGATACCCTTCTCGGGGTCGGTCTTGACGCGCTCGGGCTCGCTCAGCCAGGTATTGGGAGAGACGGGCAGCTCGCCATCGGGGGTGGTCACGATATACTCAGCCGTGGCGGAGGCCACGATACCACCGGCAAGGGCACACACCACGGAGCAACTGTCGCGGGCGCACTTGGCCTCGATACCGGTTCCCACCAGCGGAGCCTGATTCACCATCAACGGCACACCCTGGCGCTGCATGTTTGCACCCATGAGTGCGCGGTTGGCGTCGTCGTGTTCCAGGAAGGGAATGAGACCGGCAGCGATAGAGATAATCTGCTTGGGAGACACGTCCATGTACTCCACGCGGCGGGGATCCACCTCGATGAACTCACCGTGCTGGCGAGCCGTCACGCGGGAACGGGTGAAGTGGCCGGTGCCGTTATCGTTGTCCAACGGGTTGTTGGCCTGGGCGATGAGGTGGTACTCCTCCTTATCGGCGGTCAGGTACACCACCTCGTTGGTCACCACGACCTCAACGTCCGTCACTTCGCCCTTGGCATTCTTCTTCTCAATCTGCTTCACGCGGCGGAACGGCGTCTCGATGAAGCCATACTCATCGATGCGGGCATAGGTGCAGAGGGAGTTAATCAGACCGATATTGGGACCTTCCGGGGTCTCAATGGGGCAGATACGGCCGTAGTGGGACGGATGCACGTCTCGCACCTCGAAGCCTGCGCGGTCGCGGTTCAGACCGCCCGGGCCGAGTGCGGAGAGACGGCGCTTGTGGGTCAGCTCTGCCAGCGGGTTAATCTGGTCCATGAACTGGGAGAGCTGGCTGCGGCCGAAGAAGTCGCGCACCACGGCGCTGAGAGCCTTCGGGTTGATGAGCTTGCTGGGCGTGATATCCGTGCGGGTGGTATCACAGAGCGTCATACGCTCCTTGACCAGACGCTCCGTGCGGGCCAGCCCCACGCGGCACTGGTTGGAAATGAGTTCACCCACGGCGCGCACGCGGCGGTTGCCCAGGTGGTCGATATCGTCCACCTGACCGTCGCCGTTCTTCAGGCGCAGCAGGTACTTGAGGGAAGCCAGGAAGTCAATCGGCTGGATGAGGCGGCAATCCTCGGACACGTCCAGACCGAGCTTCTGGTTAATCTTGTAGCGCCCCACGCGGGTGAGGTCGTAGCGCTTCTCGTCCTTGAAGAGACGATCCAGAGCCGTGGCAGCCTGCTGCACAGAGGAGGGATCACCCGGGCGGAACTTGCGGAAGATTTCCTTGAGCGCGGATTCGCGGTCATGAGCCAGATCTTTCTTGAGGGTCTTCACCAGCGTTTCCTCTTCGCGCTGGTCGATGACCTCAATCTCCTCAATGCCCAGCTCCTGCATCTTGCGGATGGTGGAGAGGCTCAGGGATTCGTATGCCTTGGCGATGATGGTGGCCTTGCGTCCGCTCTGCTCGTCACCGAACTTCACATCCTCAAAGGGAATGAGGTACTCCAGCTCCTCACCGGCCACTTCAGCCAGACGAAGCTTCTGGATGGTGTAGAACTGCTCCACGATGTCGCGGTCGCTCTCGTAGCCGAGGTAGCGCAGGAACGTGGTGGCCAGGAACTTGCGACGACGGCGGCGGCGATCCAGGAATACGTACATGAGGTCGCTCGTGTCGAACTGCACCTCCAACCAGGAACCGCGGTCAGGAATGATACGGAAAGAGTAGATGTCCTTACCGTTCGTGTGCTGCGTCTTCTCAAAGCACAGACCGGGGGAGCGATGCAGCTGCGCCACAATCACGCGCTCTGCACCGTTGATGACGAAAGTACCGCGATCGGTAATCATCGGGATTTCACCCATGTACACGTTCTCATCGGCTGTGTAGTCGCCACACTTCAGACGGAACTTCACATACAGCGAGGCGCTGTATGTCTCACCGGCGCGAATGGCCGCAAAATCGCTGGTCTTGGGCGGCGTTATCTCGTACGAGTCGTACTCAAGCCGAATCTGGCCGTCGTAGCTCTCTATCGGGAAATGTTCGGAAAGAACAGCCTGAAGACCCATTTTGAGCCGTTTTCCCGGCTCGGTGAAACGCTGAAGGAATTCCTCGTAGGACTTAGTTTGAATCTCAATCAAGTTGGGCGGGTCAATGACCTCCTTGATTTTACCGAAACTGATTCGCTCTTGCTTGGGCTTGGACATGGAGTTGTCGGAGATGAGGTTGTGCACCTGGGCCACAGATGCGGGGTCGGCTTACGTTTGGTAAAACCGACCCGGAGCTTCCCGTGCCTCCCGGGCATTCCGAATGCCCCGGGTCGGTCTCACGCGCGCCTTGCGCGACGCGTACGTAAAAAAGTTAATAAAAGTTAAGTTTTGGATGAAGAGACGATAAGACGCGAAGGCAGGGCGGAAGAGAAATTCCACCCTGCGATCGCGTACAACGAAAGGTTACTTGATAGTGACCTTGGCGCCGGCCTTCTCGAGCTCGGCCTTGGCCTTCTCGGCGTCCTCCTTGGAGGCACCTTCGAGGATGACGGCGGGAGCGCTCTCAACGAGCTTCTTGGCATCAGCCAGACCCAGACCGGACTTGACAACGCGGACAGCCTTAATGACGGCAATCTTGTTGCCACCGGCATCGGTCAGCTCAACGTCGAAGTCAGTCTTCTCCTCCACGGGCTCAGCAGCGGCGGCGGGGCCGGCAGCAGCGGCAACGGGAGCAGCGGCGGACACGCCCCACTTCTCTTCCAGCATCTTAACAAGCTCAGCAGCCTCCAGGATGGTCAGGGTGCCGAGTTCCTCAGCGATCTTATTAATATCAGCCATTGTAGTATTTTCTGTTGTAATTGGTTCTTGTCGCGGATGGGGGCTCCCCATCCATTTCAGTTCTCACCGGCC
>CAYYKC010000041.1:0-19520 GCA_964471605.1 uncultured Akkermansia sp.
GGAGACTTTTTGGGAGACTTTTGGGCGTTGCTTTTGTTTTTACACTTTTCATTTTGTTTTTACATTTCTCAATATGAAAAATATTGCTTGCCCAAATGAGTTTTTTCTGGTAGAAATTATTCTCATGGTTCATGCTATGAAAAAGCGACCTTTTCTGAGTGTTCTGATGCCGGTATACAATGCTGCTGATTTTTTGGCAGCGGCGGTGGATTCTGTCCTGGCCTCAGACGTGGAGGATCTGGAGCTTATTTGTGTGGATGACGGTTCAGTTGATGCAACTGTGCAGCTCATTCAGGCATACGCAGCAAAGGATTCCCGGGTGCGCCTTTTCACGCAGGATCATGCCGGGGTTGCCGTTGCCCGGAATGAAGCGTTAATGCGGGCTTCCGGTCAATATATTACATTTGTTGATTGTGACGATGAGGTAACACCGTCATTTTTTCGGGAACTGCTGGAGGCGGCACAGAGTACAGGAGCTGAGTGCGTGATAGCGGGGTGGACGGTTGTTGGCCCCGGTGTCGTTACACCGAAACCTCTGGTTACTTCGGGTAGTCGGAAATACAGGGTTACTCCGGCTGTTCTGAGTAAACTGCCCAAGAATTCATGGGGCTGTGTATATGCACGTACAGTATTGGAATACAGCTGTGCATATTTCCCTCCCGGTGTGAATTATGGAGAGGATATGGTGTTTAATTATTGCGTGTGGAGTAATTGCAATAGCATTGTTTTGTTGCCCTCTGTGGGGTATCATTATCGATTGCGAGAGGGCTCTCTGTCTGTCTCTGTTTCGGATACCGTTGCCGATTTGATGAAGGGCGGAGAATTTCTTCTGGATTACTGGAAACGACGTTGTATGTTTACTGAGGATAACCGTGAGAATTTGCTGTGTTTCTTGGTACATTCCTTGCGTCGAGCGCGTTCCTATGGTTCCCGAGAACTGGTTGAGCGCTTTGAACAGTGGATTAATGTGATGGTGGAGAAAGCCGGAATAGAAATATCTGATTTTGACTGTTTGCGCAGTAAGGATGCCCGTGCTCTCAGGTCAATTCTTCGTGGTGCATCTACTATCAGATTGTGCGATCGCTGGCATCGTGTGTCGCGATGGGTTAGGCGCTTTTTTTATAAAGGAACTTTAAAAAGCTGATTTTTTCTGCCCCCAGTTTCAAACGAAGTCTGAAAGTATTGCTGGCTGCGTTTGAATGCGGATCGGAGGCTCTTTGTAAGATTGCTTGAAAATCCGGGCTCTGACACATGTGCGTGTGGAGAGGTTCCCTCATTATGCTGCCCGCAGAAAGGGAGATGCCAACCTCAGCTCTTTCTTGGGTTACGAGCCTTGTTTTTGTGATGGGCAGTTGAAGCTTGTATTGAAAGGCTGCTTTAATTATAAATCCGGGGAACTCTCCCCGTGATGCTGGTGATGACGTTGCTGGGGATGGTGTGGGCGCGGCTTGTCAGCTCGCTCCAGGGAACGTTTGGCCCCATGATTTCGGCCACATCGCCCGGCTGCACTTTGTCCAGGTGGGAGACATCCACCATAATCTGGTCCATGGTGACTCGGCCGAGCACTGGGCAATAGGAGCCGTTCAGGTAGACGCGGGCGCCGGTGTTGGAGAGGTAGTGCAGGTAGCCGTCACCGAAGCCGATGCCGATGGTGGCCACGCGGGTGGGGCCGGTGGTGATATAGGTGTGGTTGTAGGAGATGCCGTGGTCGCCGGGCAGGGTGCGCACGAGGGTGACGCGGCTGTAGAGGGTCAGGGTGTTCTGCAGCTCCCGGTTGTAGGGGGACGGCATAGGGGAATATCCGTACAGGATGCGGCCCAGACGCACCATGTTGGTGCTGGGGGCGCGATAGTTGAAGACGGCAGAGCTGCTGCACAGGTGACGATAGGGCAGCGTGAGCGCCTCGCTCAAATCCCGCACCGCGTGTTCGTAGCTGCGTATCTGGCGGTGGGTGAAGGAAATATCCTCTGCCGCAGCAGAGAGATGGGAGTACACACCCTCAATGTTGAGATGCTCATAGGATGCCAGCTTATCTCGCAGTCCGGGGATGTCGTTGGGGAGCAGTCCGGCTCGCCCCATGCCGGTGTCTACGTTGATATGCAGGTTGACCTTTTTGCTGTACAGCCTGCCCAGAGAATCGAAATGCTCCGCTTCCTCAATGCTGCAGAGTGCGGCCCGCCAGCCGTTTTGGACAACCAGTTCCCGCTCCGCCGGGAAACAGGGACCGAGGATGAACGGACAGGTCCGGCATCCGGCATCGCGCACCCGCGCCGCTTCTGCAGGTGTGGCAACGCCGAAGAACTCTATCTCTGCATCGTCCAGCGCCTTTGCCACGCCCTCCAGCCCGTGGCCATAGGCCTCTGCCTTGACGATGGCCATGCGTTTGTGCGTGGGCAAAACACGGGCAACGATGCTGAGGTTGTGGCGCATGGCGGCAGTATCAACTTCTGCCCAGGCGCGGAAGAGGGAGGTGTCCTGCATGCGGTTATTCTATGCCTGTGGGCGAGTAAATGCAACACTTATTTCCCCTGCGTCCGTGTAAAAAATCAATTACAGACATCTATCGCACTTGAAAAGGTGCGTTTGTTGGTCTATAATACCTGCGTAATGATGCCAACGTATATGATTGCCGATATAGGAGCTCTGGCCGATGGCTGGGGTGTGTTGGAGCTTTTTGATAAGGGCGGCCACCTGATGTGGGCGCTGCTGTTCCTTTCCGTGCTGGCGCTGATGGTGTTCTTTGTGTGTTTGTGGACGACGCGCCAGTCTGCGGTGCTGCCGCCGCGCATGGTGATGTCGGTAGAATCCTGTATTCGCCGGAAGGACTACGCCGGACTGATGAGCATGTGCGAGCGGGATGGTTCCAGCTTTGCGCTGACGGTGCATGTGATTGTGATGTTCCTGCAGCGCAATCCCCGAGCCGATATTGAAGAGGTGCGGGAAGTGGCCGGAGCGGAGGGAACCCGCCAGGCCAACATCCTGACCCGCCAGATTAACTGGCTGTCCGATATCGGGGCCATTGCTCCCATGATTGGTCTGCTGGGCACGGTAATCGGTATGATGAAAACCTTTATGGAGATGGCTGCCGGTAATTTTGAAGGGGTGAAGCAGATGCAGATGGCTCAGGGTATTGCGGAGGCCCTTATCACCACCGCCGGCGGTCTGGTGCTGGCTATCCCGAGTATGGCAGCCTATGTGTTTTTCCGCAGTCGCATCCAGAAACGCATCACTGATATGGAGGTGGCGGTCACGCACATTCTCTCCGTGATTGCTGTGCAGATGGATAGAGAGCGTCGTCTTTCCGGCACCTACCAGCGTGGGATGGACAAGGAGATGATGGATGATGATGATTATTGATAAGTCGTTCTGCCCATGAAGCTGAAAGCAAAATTACCGGAGCCGATAGGCTTCCAGCTCGCGCCGATGCTGGATGTTGTGTTCCTGTTGCTCATCTTCTTTGTGGTGACGCAGAAGTTCATCCTTAATGAGCAGGACCTCAAGGTGAAAGTGCCGACCGCCCCCAAATCCACGGAGGAAACCTCACGCGCTATTGATGAAATCATCATCAACGCCCGAGAGGAGGATGGAGAGCTGGTGATCACCATCGACCGCGAGGTGTTCACCCGCGAGAAACTCTCAGCTCTCATGAAGCGTATGGTGGCGGTCAATCCCAATCAACCGGTTCGAATCCGTGGTGACGCGGATATGAGCTGGCAGAAGATGGCCGATGTCATTTCCACCTGTTCCCAGGCCGGCGTGTGGAATGTATCGTTCTCCAAGCAGATGCCCAAAGAGCAGCAGTAAGATTTACTTTCCTTACCGTCTCCGGCAGGCGGGAAGGCTTTTTCCGGATAGACTCTTTCAACATTCACCGTATGAGCAATATGATGAAGATACCTTTTTTCTGTGTCCCCGCAATGAGTGCGTTTCTGCTGATGCCGGCTGCCGGACAGCAGGGGACTGCCGCTGCTGATGGCCCGCTGGTGGCTAATGAAGAGGCAGATTCCTACGAAATAGCCAATCAGGTGTACCAACAGGCTCGCAATACGCAGGACTCCGCCGCCCGTTCGGCTGCCATGGGGCGCGCTGCTGCATTGTTCGGTACCTATGTGAGAAAGTTCCCGAAAGCTGCCAATAACAGCCGCGCCCTGTACCTCCAGGCTCTCTGCCAGTTTGAATCCGGAGATCAGGCCGCTTCCAACAACAATCTGGCCAAACTGGCCAATAACACGCACGGCGAGTACGCCGCCGCAGCTGCCTATAAGCTGGCCACACAGGCGGCAGACAGGCAGCTCTGGGAAAAAGCTCTGGGCTATTACGCCATCACGGTGAAAGAAACCCGTCGTGAAGATTTGCGAAACGATGCCTTGTATCGTCAGGGACGTTCTCAGTTGTTGCTGGGGAAGCGGGCAGAGGCAGAGGCTTCTTTCCGCAGTCTTCAGGAAATCAAAGGCGTGAAACCGGCCATTGCTCAATCTGCCCTGCTGTCCATTGCCCAGATGAAGACGGAGGATGGGCAGGATGCAGAGGCCTATGAGTTGTTTTGCAGGTTGCTGGCCATGCCGGGGCTGGATAAGCGCGTGCAGGGTATTGCCACCCTGCAGGCGGCCCGTCTGGCTGCTCGTTTGGGCAGAAGCCGCGAGTCGCAGGACCTCTACACCAAGCTGACTCGCCTGCCGGGGATGGAAAAGTACGCGGCTGAGGGGCAGATGGAAACCGTGCTGGCTCTCTACAAGGAGAAAAATTATCGAGAGGTGGTCAATCGAGTAGGAAAGAACTACACCCCGCTGGAGGATAAGGAAAAAGAGGCTCGTCGCGCGTTGATTGTGGGGCAGTCGCACATGGAAATCCAGCAGTATGCTGCCGCCATGGAGTGGTTCCGCATGGTGGAGGATACTCTGCCCGGATCGGCGCTGGCTGCCGATGCAGGCTATCGCCGCATCGTGTGTTCCCAGCAGGTGGCGGGAACCAACCTTTTCCAGCTTTCAGAGAAATACCTCAATACCTATGCTTCTGCCGGTAGTGCCACGGCGCTTATGCCCTGCATTGATTTGGTTCGGCTCATGTATGCGGACCGTATGATGCCGCATGATGCTGCTTCGGCGGCGCGTCAGTTTGAGGCACTCAATATCGAGCAACTGCCGGAAGTAGTGCGGGCCGATGCCGTATACAAAAAGGCATGGTGCGCCGCTCAGGGCGACACCTATGATCCGCTTCCGTCACTTGATCACTTTATCAATACATACAAGGATGATTCCCGTATGCCGGATGCGCTGGCGCTGCGAGGTACGGTGCTGGTGAAGCAATCGCGCCACGCGCAGGCACTTGCGGACTTTGATCGTGTTATCCGCGAATTCCCGCAGGCAGAGGTCATCGCCGTTTGCTGGCAGCGCGCCGCAAAGGTATGCGCCTCCACCAATCCGCAGAAGATGGTGGAGTATTACGAAGGCCTCATCAAGTACTACCAGGAGCTGGTGAAACGCGGTGGCAAGGACAAGCCTGCCGCCATTGCCGAGGCGCATTACAACATCGCCTGTGCGCTGTACGAAACCAAACCGGCCGAGGCTGTCCCGCACTTCCGAGAGGCTCGTACCATGAACCCGGAGCAGTACGCCTCAATGGTCGATTTGCGTCTCGTTCACTGTTATTTCAAGATGAAGGATGCGGAGAATCTTCGTAAGTCACTTCGCGCACTGCAGGCAACCAACGTGGGTACATACAACGCGTTGCCTCCGGCGATTCTGCGCTGGTGCGGCTGGATGTGCTTCCAGAACCGCAATTATGATGATGCCAATAAGTACCTCTCCGATGCACTGGTGCGTGAGCCGCGTGAGAAGTATACAGCGGCAGATAATACGGAGCAGGAGCGTCCCAAGGTGGAGCCGCTCGTCTGGAAAACTCTGGCCAGAGCCCGCTTGGAGCTGCGCCTTTTCGCCGAGGCTCTCCAGCCTGCGGAGTTTTATGTCGAGATGGAGTCCCAGCCCTATCGCAAGGCAGAGGGGCTGCGAGACCAAGCGCTGATACTCATTGGGCTGAACCGCGCAGCTGAGGCGCGCAAGCTCTGCGAGCAAGCCATTGCCATGGGTATCGATGGTCCTATTAAGTCTTCGCTCTTCATCACATTGGGCGATGCCTGCTTTGCCGACAGGGAGTTTGCCGAAGCCGCCAAATACTATGGACGCACGGCCAACGTGGTGAGCGATAAGGAGCTCAAACCCATGGCTCTGTTCAAGATTGTGAAAGCGCTGCAGCTCTGTGGCAAGTCCGGAGAAGCGGCTCAGTATGAGCAGAATCTGAATACAGAATTCCCGGGCTGGGTGCCGGATGCTGCGACCATGCTGCTGGTGGAAGCTGCGGAAAAAGCAACGCCTCCTGCCCCGGCTTCCGCTCCTGCCGCCCAACCCCAAGGGTAATCCGTCCTCCCCCTATCCGGCATGTTTTACGCAAAGGAAGAGAACAAGCGCAAGCGCTGGTATCGTGTACTGACCATCGGGCAGAAGAAACTGCTGACTCTGGGTGTCGTGACCGGAGTTCTGGTGCTGTTATTTCTGGGAACGGTCATTTTTTATTCCTGCCGGGCCATGCAGTATGATATGCAGCGGATGCAGATGCCATCCGGTGTCAGCATGCTCTATGATTCCTCTAATCAGCCCATTGCTTCCCTTTCCGGCACGGAAGAGCGCCCCTTGCTCTGGCAGGAATTGCCGCAGAATCTTGTCGATGCCTTTGTGGCGCGAGAGGATGCCCGTTTTTTTGAGCACAACGGCGTTGTTTTCTCCTCCGTGATTCGTTCCGTTCTGCGCAACCTGACCTCCATGCGCTATGAGCAGGGGGCCTCCACCATCACGATGCAGCTCACCCGCAATATCTTTGAGCTGCGGGATAAATCCATGGATCGTAAGCTGTTGGAAGTGATGCTGGCGCAGCGGATTGAGCGAAACTTCGATAAGCAGACCATCATGCTGCAATACCTGAGCCGTATCTATTACGGGCAAAACTGCTATGGTATTCGTGCGGCGGCCGAGCACTACTTCGGCAAACAGGTCAGTGAACTGAATCTCGTGGAATGTGCCACCCTGGCGGGGCTTGTGCGCGCTCCCTCCATTTTCAACCCCGTCCACAGCATGGAGAACGCTATGGAGGTGAAGGCCGAGACCCTGGAGCGCATGCTGGAGTGTGAGATGATTTCTGAGGAAGAATGCCGCCGCGCGACAGAGGCACCCATCGAGCTGGTGCGTAACCGCGAGGTGGATGCGGCGGTGAGCTCCTACGCCTCCATGTGGGCGCGTATGGAACTGCGCGAGTTGCAGGAGGAAGCCGGCAAGGGCAACGGCGGCGTCTACGTCGTGTCCAGCCTGCGTCTGCCGCTGCAGCAATATCTGGAGCGGGCGGTGGAAGCTGCCCTCACGGCGGTGGAGGATAACAAAACCTATCCCGAGGCATGGCTGGCACTCTCCGGCAAGGATACGGCAGATGCGGAGGAGCGACGCAAGAGTTTCATGAAGATGAAGCGCCCGGAGAATCTGCGGGTTCGCGGCTCTGCAAATGACCTCACCGGCCTGCTGCAAAGCTGTGTGCTGGTGGTGGATAACCGCAACCGGAACAAAGGCAGGGTGCTGGCGCTGGTATCAGGCCGCAGCGCGTTGGATGGCGTTGACCGCTGGCAGACCTGCATACAGCCCGGGCGGGCCTCTGCGCCGCTGCTGTTTGCCTGTGCCTGTCTGCCCGGCGGCGAGGATATGCACATCGTGGCGCGAGATTCTCAGGTGACCGGCATGCGGCTGGGCTATCCCGTGGTGCGCGCATTCTATGATACCCTGAAGCTGGACTGCAAGCTCCCCGCACAGGAGAACGAAAAGGCGCTCTACAACGGAGAGTTCGGGATGAAGAAAATAGATTTGGCTCGCATCCTGTTCTCCATCCAGAACAAAGGCAGGGGATACAAGCTGAGCCTCATCAATGCCATCTGGAGCAACCAACGCTCGCTGCTCTACTCCTACGAACCGGAGAAAGCGCCGGAATACATCCTGCGCCAGAGTGCCCGCGCCGTCATGGATTTGCCGCCTTTCTCGGCGAGCGAGGGCCAGCCGGTCACGCTCAACGAGACGTTGCCTGGTCACACGGGGCAGTTTTCCATGGTACTGCGGGAGAATGGGGTGGCCGTGTTTGTCTGGATGGGCTTTGATAAGCCCGATTCTGAGGTGGCTGCCAGTGGGCGCATGACCAATCTGCTGCGCCGCGCTTCCATGAATCTGGCTCTCGAGGTGTACGAGGCCGCCCGTGCCGAGCTGCGCCGGGAGGCTGAATTGAAACAACAACAGGAGGAGCAGCAGCAAGCTGCCGCTCAGGCGCGGTCATGACGGATTACTCCCCCCACTTGCGTACCGCAGAGCGAGCCGCGCGACTGGCCGGTGCGTTCCTGCGGCAGCGTTTTCACGAAATCAAGGTCGTGGATGAGGAGCTGCCCACGGATATTAAATTGCAGCTGGACAAGGAGAGTCAGCGTCTCATCACCCGCGAGCTGCTGGCGGATTATCCGGCATCCTGCGTGCTGGGCGAGGAGGGCGAGTCCGGGGTGGAATCTCCCCTGCAATGGATTGTCGACCCGATAGACGGCACGGTCAATTACTTTTACGGTATCCCGATTTTTTGCGTGAGCATCGCACTGCGGGCGGCGGGGCGGCTGGTGCTGGGCTGTGTGTACGACCCCATGCAGGATGAGTGCTTCACCGCGTTGGCGGGCGGGAGCGTGAGCTGTAACGGACACCCGATTCGGGTTTCTGCCCGCGATACGATGGCTCAGGCGGTGGTATTCATTGGACACGGCCGCCACGATGGCTCCGGCGAGGCGGGGATTCGTCGCTTTGCCCATGTTTCTGCACAGGTTCGCAAAATTCGCATCCTCGGTTCCGCCGCGTTGGCTATTTGCTACATTGCCGCCGGGCGCATGGATGCCTATGTGGAGGGGCGCATCTCTCTCTGGGATTTTGCTGCCGCTCAGGTCATTCTGGAAGCTGCCGGTGGGGTGCTGGAGTTCACTCCGGCAGATGCTGAGGGAATCAAAGGCGCTGTGATGGCCTGGAATGGCAGAATCCCCCTGCCGGAAGCTCTCAAGATGGATTGATTATCATGCCGCCGAAACCCGAAAATGCCCGTTCTCTTGCATGGAAGGCACTGCTGCGCTGGAATCGCGGAGGAGTCTTTGCTGAGACGCTGGTGGAGCGCGCCGCCGCAGAGCATCAGCTTTCCCGTTCCGACCGCGGGCTGATGCAAAGCATCGTGTACGGCGCACTGCGGAATCTGCGCCTGCTGGAGCATTGGCGCTACACCCTGCGTCCCGGGGCTCTGGAGGAAAAAATGCACTGGCTGGTGCTGGCGGGACTCTGCGAGCTCTTTATTTTGAATCATGCTGAGCATGCCGTTGTGAGCGAAACCGTGAAGCTGGCTCCCGCACGGGCGCGAGGCGTTGTTAACGGGATGCTGCGTAATGCCGTGCGTCGGCGTGCGGAGTTCGCGGCGGCGCTTCCCTCCCTGCCTCCGGCTGTGCGTTATTCCATGCCGGATTGGCTGGCGGCCCGCTGGCTGCGCGAGTTCGGTGAACAGGAAGCCGCAGCCATGATGGCGTGGAACCTGCAAACGCCGCCTGTGTATGCCCGACTGAACCCGCTCCGCCCCATGGAGGTGCCGGCAGAGTGGACGTCGCACCCCGGTGCTCCCGGCTGGTACTGCATCCACGGCCCGCTTCCTCTGGAGGCTTTGCAGGCAGGGCAGGTGTATGTGGCAGACCCCTCCACCCGCCATTGCATCCGCCTCCTGGCCCCTCTGCCCGGTGAGAAAATCCTGGATGCCTGTGCCGCACCCGGCGGCAAATCCGCCGCTATCATTGCCGCGACGAAGGGAGAGGTCCACCTGCTGGCTACTGAGCTGGAATCTCATCGCCTGCCGCAATTGCAGGAGAATCTTCTGCGTGCCGGAGGCCTGCATACGCAGGTGGCACAGCACGACTGGACTCGTCCGTGCCCGCAGGAGTGGAGCGGCGCATTCGATGCGGTGCTGCTGGATGTCCCTTGTTCCAACTCCGGGGTGTTGCAACGCCGCGTGGATGCCCGGTGGCGCATGCAGGAGGAAGAAATAGACCGCCTGTCCGCCCTCCAGTTGCAGATATTGGAACGGGCGGCCGATGCCGTTCGCCCCGGCGGGCGGCTGGTGTACTCCACCTGTTCTATTGACCGTCAGGAAGACCGCGCGGTGGTGGATGCATTCCTGTCATCCCACCCGGAATTCTCCCTGAAAGACGATTACCTCGCCCTCCCGCACCGTGAGCAGGCAGACGGCGCCTACGCCGCGCTTCTCCTTCGTTCCTGATTTCTCTATGGCCGCCTGTTGGCGGCCATTCTTCACCACACGGAAACGTGTTCTTCACCCACTTCGCCGAAAGGCGAAGTTTCTTCACCACAGGGCGAATGCCCTGTTCTTCACAGAAATAAACAATTTTTTCAGCTCGCAAGTCGCTCGCGGCGAAGAACGTCCTATCGGACGTGGAGAAGAATCAGCTTCGCTGATGGTGAAGAAAAGCGCCCTTGTCGGGCATGGAGAGGCGAAATCAATCTCAGCGCAATTCACGGAGCTTTTGTTCCAATTCCTGCTGAAGTTTTTCTCTGACCTTGACTTGTTCCTGCTCGGGAATTCCCTGTTCCTCTGCGCGGCTCTGGTAGCGGAAGAGGTCACGTTGGAATTGTTCATGGAGGATTTCGGCCTGTTGTTTTACCCGGGGATTGTCGGTGGCAAGCTGCCCTGATGAATCGTAGATGGCGGTGCCATCGGACAGGACGATGACTGCCGGAACAGCGTGAGTCAGTAGTTGGCCCAGCTCTGCCAGTTTTTTGTCCTGTAAATCCTTCAGCCGGTCAAAACAGACATTTTTCTCTGCTGTAGAGAGGGTGTTGTCAGACAGCCTGGCCGTGGTGTCATCTATCTGTTTCTGATACCGGTCGATGATTTCATTTTTTCGGGTAAATATGTCCGCGTCCTGGTCGAGCGGGGCAACGGCGAGTACAGATGGCTGAGCGGGAGCGGTCTCCGCCTGTTTTTCTGCGGGGGCGGGCTGTAGTGCATGCAGCCCAATCCCTCCGATGATACCGCCTGCCAGCAGGGCCGACGGGAGGAAAAAGGCCGTTTTGTTGTAAGAGGGCTTGCGAAGCGTTTTCAGCCAGTCCTGCGCGGTGAGGAAACGGTCGGACACCTCGGGAGCGGCGGCTTTCTGCAAACTGCGCAGCAGTCGGCGCGGATAGCGTTTCTTGTGCTCCTTCGGCAGCAGATGCAGGAAACACTGCGCCAGTGCATATAAATCCGACCACGCTCCGACTCGGCCGCCGGGGCTGAACTGCTCCGGCGCGGCATAGCCGGGTGAGCCGACGGGCGTGAGGGTGTGGTTAGCCGTGCCCAGGTGGGCAGAACCGAAGTCAATGATGATGGGTTGTCCGTCCTCGCGGATGATGATATTGCCGGGTTTGATATCGCGGTGCAACACGCTGTTGCCGTGCAGGTAGTGCAGGGTGTGCAGCAGTTGCTCCAGAATCCGTTGCACGGCAGAAATATCCTCTGCATGGCTCGGCAGCCATTCTTTCAGCGTGCTGCCCTCCACATATTCCATCACCATATACGCCGTACCGCTGCCCTCAAAAATATCGTGCACCTTCACCACGTTCGGGTGGTTCAGCCCGGCCAGGATACGTGCTTCGCGGCAGAACGTCGCGAGCGCACGACTGTAGAGCTCCTCATCCGTTGCATCAACCTCTGCGCTCCCCTCCGGGCGAAGGCAGAGCCCCATGGGGAAATGCTCTTTGATGACCACCTCGCGCTCCAGCGCCCGGTCGTATGCCAGATAGCTGATGCCGCCGCCGCCCTGACCCAGCACCGTGCGAATCTCGCAGCTGCCCAGTATGGCTTTTTCCGGCAGGGCGGGGGAGTTTATCATGCGTCAGAATGGAAAAGGAGATAATTCAGCGTTCGGTGGGCAGAATCACCTTGCGGTTGCGCAGAGCTGTTGAGGCTGTACAGTCACGGCTTTCGGCCACCAGTGCGGCGATTGCTTGCGCCACCAGCGTCTCCATCGTCATCCCTTGAGCCGCTGCGCGCTCTGCCAGCCGGGTGTACAGCTCCGGTGCCAGCTGTACTGTTAGTGCCATACTGGCATTTACCTTTACCCCCGGTATTTCTTGCACTGCTGCAGCAGGAGACGCCCCCGCAGAGGGCATCTGCACCATTACCTTTTCTAATAATTGCAGTTTGAGTGGCGGTATGTTCTTCTGGCTCATCCAGTTGCGTACCGTTATTTCGGATACGCCGCATTGCTCCGCCACCCAGCGATAGTCCAGCTTGTGGCTCTTGAGCCACTTCTTGACCATCACCTTGAATTCCGACTGATCCGCCTCCTGCGTCATGCTCCTGAGTTTAGCATACACATTTTGAATGTCAAGACAACACTCCTGCCGCATCCGCAGTATCTATTGCAACAGATTTCTCACGGCCTGAGCCACCAGTGCCTCCGGGCTTCCTCCTTCCAGCACCGCCCTGCGTGCCAGCACCGCATAATCCTCCGCCGGCAGCTCCACGCGGATTAAGTGCGTGCTTGTCGCATTAAGCGATTCTTCCTGCGATTGAACTCCTTTCGACTCTCTTGAGCGGTTGTTTGCATCGGAGATACAGTACTTTGAAGCATAATCTTCCATGCTCAATGGCTTGTTTATATCTGTCATGCCTCTGTTATATCACGAAAAAAGTCACTTGTAAATTATCTTTTCGAGAATTTGTTGTTGACAAGTTATCAAAAAGAGATAAAATAAAAAACGAGAAGAGAAATGCGAGTTTAGATGCTTTAATCAATAACATTTACTTTAAAATGGAAACAGAAAACAAAAGTAATATAGGTTTCATCGTGATGCGTAGCATCCAGATTCTGGTGTTATGCAGCGTGGTGAAGTTAATGGCTACGGTTATGTCATGGCCGATACCCGGAGAAATGGCAGAACAGGATTGGGGGGCACTGCAGGGCGGTGGGCTTACTGCCTGTTTATGTTGTGCCGTGGCTATTTATTTGTATAACTTCGGTAACAAACGGGCGCGGCTGATTGGCCGCTTCGGTGCGGCGGCGGATCATGTGCGCGTGAGTCTTGTTTGCTTGGGGATGTTGGCCATGTTGTTGTATGTACTTGCCATCGTTCTGTTGAGTCCGGCAGATGCAACGTTGCGGGGGGGCGTGGCCGCCTGTGCATGCGGTCTCGGTGTCCTGTATTGTGTTTACTGCTGCCGCTATGGTTATTACCTGTCCAAGACGAATACGCTGTCGAATGATTTACGCAGTGTGATGGCTCGTTATACCACGGAACTGGGGCTTTTTATCATTGCAATTTGCGGGGTTGCTGCTGCGGCGCAGGGCTCGGGTTGCTCCTTTTCGCGTATTACGGGGATACTATTTTAATCTATAACCTTTAGAAATTTATGCCTCAGAATAGTAATGTAAGTGTAACGCCGGGAGATGTGCTCCGGACATCTCTGCCTGCTTTGTGGGATGCTTTGCGCGTTTTTTTTCAAATCCCTCTGGACTGGCTTAGGTTTGTGTGGATAATAGGAACCCTTCTTATTTTGGGTACGCTGAGGGTTTGTTGGAAACTGCTTACTGTCTCATTTGTTATTCTGTGGGCCTTAATTAAGGAATTTTTTAAGGAACTTTGCCGCACGGAAACACAATCTGAGGCCGAGGCGAGATGGGAAAGGGGCGCTCCGGAAAGACGCCGGAAGTTTGTGGCATGGTTGAAAAGCCTCTGGCGCGGTGTTATCCGTTTTGTTGTCTTTATCGGTAAGTGTTTTCGTTTTTTGTGGAAGAGTTGCTTATTCCTGATTTACCTGCTGTCGTTCTGTAGCGATCGTCTGGAAGGGCTGGCCGGTAGTTTGGCTCCGATTGCTGATGATACGGATGCCGACGTAGATGAATATGCAGATGATTCCCCTGCGGAGGAAGATGTGTATGTTGACCCCTCCGACGAGGAGCCGGAGGGAGAAGAATCATACGATGATGATAATATGGATTCTGACAGATAAATAACATGAAAATGAAACAGACAATATTGTTGGCTCTTGCTGCCGGGCTGTTGTTCAGCTGCGGTGAGCGGGAGAAAGCGGCGGCCAAGGTCACTTACGACAAAGCCGTGGATGCCCTGGTGGAGCAGGTCGGCAAGGCTGATGTTGCTCTGGAGCTATACAAGAAAGAGCTGCGCCAGCGCCGAGAGAACTGGATTAAAATGAAGCAGCTGAGCATCAGCTATGAGCGCCGCTCCAAGGAGGCCGCGGAGGCGGCAGCCAAGTACCGCGCGGCGGGTAAGGAGAATCTGGCGGTGCTCAAGGACCAGGAATCCCAGAAGTTTGCTTCCCGCGTGGCCGTGTTCAAGGAGAGGGAAGTGAAAGTGGAGGAAGCCTTCAAGACCTTCCAGCTGGAGATGGAGGAGAAAAAGGTGGCGCTTCAGATTCTGAAGGATGAGGTAGCCGCTCTTCGCTCCATGGGAAATCTGGGGGATGACCTTATGGGGGATGAATCGGAAGAACGCTTGGAGCGGGCGCGCGCGCTGGAGGAATCCATCAAGCAGGATTGCGACCGCGCTCAGTCGGCTATCGATGTGAATCTCTCCTCTTTCTGATGCAATGTTTCCCCGCCCCCAGTGTAAGAGCCGGGGGCGGAACTGCTTTTTCGCAACATGGAGACTCTGGCCGGTATTCTGGATGTGGCGGCGGTAATCCTGATTATCTTCGCCGTGTTGACATTTTTAGTCTCTATGGGCGGCGAAATTGTCTCCATGATGGTGAGTCCTGTCCTGACGATTGCCGGGGGGACTCTGATGGGGCTGTCTCTGCTGTGTCATGTGGAAGATGAGAAAAAGCGGGAGTTTGCCGTGGCGGCGTTGAAAGAGCAGAACGGGAATCTGCTGATAAATGAGTACCGTGATGAGTTGGATATCTTTTACCTGTCAGCGACGGATGTAAGCCGCAACAGGGAAAAAATACAGCGCACCATCAGCAATCTCCGGGGTAAGAGTGAGATGCTGACGAATGGGCAGGCCCGGCTGGTGTTAAACCGTAAAATAGAGCAGCTGGAGACACAGAAAAAACGGCTGGATACGGTGCTGCAGAAATTGGAGCAGTATGCCTATGAGCAACTTCTCGTGAATTTTGCCAAAACTCTGGAAAGCTCCGGGATGTGTGTTGGTGCGGATTTTACGCAGGAAGTGCAGCGTGAGCTGGATGCTGTGAAAGCGGTCATGGCAGAGGTAGAAAACATCAGTAAACAATAAATCCGGTATTGTGCAGGTTATTTCCATCATTTTGGGTATTATCGGACTGTTGGCTGCCACCGCCATATACGGTTGTTGTGAGGAAAAAGTACAGGAATCCCGGCGGGAGGAATTCCTGACCTTTTATCATGAGGAGATGCAGCGGATAACGCTGCCGGAAGATGCTGACTGCGGGTTGCAGGTGCCGGGGGATTTGCTGCGCTATTCGGAGGAGTATCTGCCGATGTTGCACAGCAAGTGGAAGCAGATTCTGGGTGAGTATGCCGCTATCAGTCGTAACCTGGCGCTGATGGAGCGGAAGCGGAAGCGGCTCGCAGAGCTTAATTCTCTGAGTGAGAGGAAGATAGATTGTTCTCATAGTGCCTTTTTCTCCCAATGGAACAGTGAGCAGCAGGCGCGGCTCACCACCCTGAAGAAGGCGCACGATGAAATTCTGTCGGCAGTAGAGAAGTATTACGCAGAGGCGCAGCTGCGGAATGTGGATTCAGATGCTGATGTGAAACAGCAGATTTCCGGGCTGATTCATGGTGCTAATGCTGTTCTGCGCCAATCCGGCGCGCCGGAGGAAGCCCTTTCCGGGGAAGTGACCGCAGAGCAAGCTCCGCATGCCGAGCCGGAGGAAAAGCCCGAGCCTGTCGCAGAGGAAAAGCCCACGGAGAGGGAGGGTGATGTCGCCTTGAACCGACTGGTGTCGAGACTGGAGGCGCAGGAGGCCTCCGCTCCCGGTTCAGAACCCATGCGCAGAAAGTTGCTCATGCTGCTGGAACAGATTCGTAGCGGTGCCGGGGTGGATGTCACCCTGCCGGAAACGAAGGGAAATAATGCGCTGCACTATGCCTGTGCCATTGGTGATATGGAGCTTGCCGAATGGTTGCTTGATAACGGGGCTGATCCCACCGCAAAAACGGAGAAGGGCTATTCTCCGATGTGGTGTATCGGTACGAAAAATCGCAGCAAACTGGTCAATCTGCTGCAGGAATATATCAAAAAGTATGAGCAGAAACATCGCCCGGACAAAGCCGCAGAGCAAGCCACACCGCAGCATGATGGCCCACATGAGCAAGCTGTCAACACCAAGGCAGAGGCAGATTATGCTGAAGGCTTAGAGTGGCAATTCGGCAGGAATGGACGGCAGAAAAATGAGGGAAACGCCGTAGCTTGCTATCGCCGGGCTGCAGAGCAGGGACATGCTGCGGCGCAGAATAACCTGGGGCACATGTATCACCAGGGTTGGGGTGTCAGCAAGGATTTAAAACAGGCCGCTCATTGGTACAGACTCTCTGCAGAGCAGGGGAATGCTTTCGGCCAGAGTAATTATGGCACCTGCCTGGAATTCGGCTGGGGCGTAAGTGCCAACAAGGCAGAAGCCATCGAGTGGTATCGCAAAGCCGCCCGTCAGGGGCACTCCTCCGCGCAGAAGCATCTGCGGCGTCTCGGGGAGACTCCGTGATTCAGGTATTCGGGGTATTCATGCCCAGAAATCTCATGGCGTTGCGGGAAAGAATATCCTGAGAAGAAAAACGGCGCCCCTCGCGGCGAAGATAGGCGGAGAGGCTGATGTTGGCGTACCTCTGCGGTGCGGGGATATCGCTCCCGAACATGATACGCCGTTCGTCTGCTCCGGCATCCAGCCAGGCTTTTACCGTTTGGCGGGAAACAAAGGCTGTGTCAACGTACACATTTGGCAATTCGGCCAATACCTTGGGCACATCTTCATGCGGTTTACCATGCGCGAGGTCGACGGGCAATTCCGGGAATCGTTGACAATACGGCACATATTCATTGATGGTATTGCTGATACCTTTATCGTTAATTCCCGTATGAATCTGTACCGGGAAAGCGCGCTCGCGAGCGATACTCAACACTCGCACCAACTGCTCTGGGTGTTGCAGCCACGCCGACTCTCCGCCGTGAAGTTTGAACCCTTCATACAGCCCCTCCGGTAAGCGCGCCAAATCGGGGTCATGTGCCAGATAACGCATCCCCACCCAGAAGAAAATATGCGCCCGCTTCCCGGCCAACCGCTTCATTTCCCGTGCTTCGGCGTGCATCGCCGTGCCCTCTGCATCCCAGATGGCATTGGTTGAGGAAACGATGAACTCATCCACCCCGGCACGCGTCAACGCGCCGAATATTCGCCGGGGGGAGTAGTAATACGGCTCGGCTTTGCCCCAACGGGGGAAATACCCCATGTGGACGTGGGCATCGAACATGACGTATCAGGGGAGCTTCTGCATCATCTGCTCGTGTTTCATATCCACTACGATGTGGTTTTGCTCCGCCACCTTGCAGAAGTGTTCCGCCGGGGTGAACATGTCGCCGGTTTCGTTGAAGTTTCGGCACAGGCAGATGGAGCAATAATCACGGTCTTTGCACACCGCACATTTCGGGAACCTGGCCTTGGTGACGTGGCGAACCACATTCAGCTTGTTGGAATGCAGCCACACCTCTCTCAGCGATTGCTCATGCACGTTGCCCACCACATAATCCCCGAATGCCGGGCAGGGGTAGAAATCACCGTTAGCTGCCAGACACAAGGAGTCGACTCCGGCGCCGCAGGCTTTCTGCTTCATCCAGGCCTCCGGGGTAGGCATCATCTCTCTTTTACCAATGGCAAAATACTCGCTTTCGGTCGGCACGGCGCGTAAGACAATATCTTCAAGAAGCTCGCGCGTCTGCGGAATCGTCAGGCGGTTGCACAGGTTGGAGCAATCACCATCGGATTTTGCCATGATGATGAAATCCGTCTGGGCGGACATCTTGAGGCTTTCGCCAAACTTGATGACATCCGGGTAGCCCTGATAGTTGATTTGCAGGCAGGGGCAGGAGATACGCACCGGCACATCCGCTGCTCGCAGACGGATAATCGCATCCACCGTGCGTTTCCACGAGCCTTTCAGACAGGTGACAGCATCGTGAATCTCCGGGGTCATGCTGTACAGAGACACCTGCACGGTGGCATCCGCCTCACGCAGGACGCGGATTTTTTCATCCGTGCAAACCGTCAGGTTAGAAAGCACGCCCACCGTGCAATCCCGCTCGCGTATCGCTTGTACAATGCGTGTGAAATCTGCGTGCATCATGCACTCGCCGCCGGAAAGGGAGACGCTCAAGCCACCCATAGCACGGAACTCATCCAGCACCGAGCATATCTTCTCGTACGAAAGATACAGCGGATTATACGCCGGAATATAGCAATGGCGGCAGCGCTCCGTGCAGTTCTGCGTGATATCCATATGCAGTGAGAACAGCGTCGGGTGCTCGCGGAAATACTCACCCAGCACATCCTGCGAGATTTTGGAGAATCCGCCATCCGCAGTTTTCCGGTGCTCATGCTGAGCAATAGTCTTGGGCTTTTCCACATTGTAGCAGAACCTCTGCTCCTGCGCATCCAGAGCCTCCGGTGTATCCCCGGCAAGCAAGTAGCCTTCCTGCACAAGCATGGTCACAAATTCATCGAAATCCCGGCAAATTTCATCCTTATCTCCATCCGTATAAATGGAGAGGATATAATCTACCATTTCGGATTTCTCCGTGGGAACGCGGGTCAGTTTTTCGCAGAATACCGCCGCATCGCGGAACACGCGGTCGCTGGCATTGAGTCGATGAAAAAAGTATGTAAAAGGTCCGAATTGGCGTTTGAAAGTCTGGTTGGAAAGTCGAAGAAGCATGGGGAAAGAATGTTAGTGGTTGCTGAAAAGTTTTCGTCTTATCTGTGCCGCTTGGCAGCGAGTCTCCGTGTGGGTGAACATATCGGCGGTTTCATTGAAATTGCGGGTGGGGCACACCTTGCACCAGGGGCGGTTTTCACAATGAGCACACGCACCGAAATCCTTATTTCTCAATGCTCGCAGTGCCTGAATTTTCTCTCCGTTCCACACCTCGGCAAAGCTTTGTTCGAAGGCATTGCCCAGCACAATGCCGTGGCACCCGTCGCAGGGGTAGTATATCCCCTCGGCATTGAGATTGATGCTCTGCTTGCCGATGTCGCACACCTTGGCCTCAGGAGCACAGCGTTCGGGTGATGCCGGCGCTTTGTAAAATAAATCGCGGTGCTCGCACCAGACACACTCCGTTTCCTCCGGTGAAAGGGCGCAGGATTGGTTCGAGCAATCGTGGTCTACCTGTCCGAAAATATCGCAGTCGGGGATCAGGTGCATGCGGTGTGCCTTGGCG
>CAYYKC010000042.1:0-19159 GCA_964471605.1 uncultured Akkermansia sp.
CTTCGCTTAAGCCAAGGAACATGGCCACAAGCCAAGTCCCGCCCGCATATCGGGCGGCCTTCATGCAGCCTTCCTTTCAACACACGCAAAGGATAGAACGAACGAGACTGCAGGGAGGTGAGGAAGAACAGTTCGTTCAGGTATATATATAAAGAACTATGGCACGTGCTACAAATGGGCCGGCTTCTCGCGCCCGCCGCAAGCGCATCCTGCTTCGCGCCAAGGGTTTCCGCGGTTTCCGCAGCAAACTCTTCCGCTACGCCAAGGATGCCGTCTACAAGGCATGGCAGTATGAGTACCGCGATCGCAAGAGAAGGAAGGGTCAGTTCCGCCGTCTCTGGACCGCTCGTATCTCTGCCGCTGTGCGTCCCTTGGGCCTGACCTACTCCCGCTTCATGGAGGGTCTCAAGGCTGCTAACATCGATCTGGACCGCAAGTCCCTCTCCGAGCTGGCTATCGCCAATCCGGAGGCTTTCAAGGCTGTGTTCGAGCAGGCCAAGAAGGCGATTGATGCCAAAGAGGGCGCATGCTGAAGAGGCAACCCCACTGATTAGATAACCGTTTAACACAGGCTGTCGGGCATTCCCGGCAGCCTGATTCATTTTTTACTGAGCGGTTCAACGCAGCACCCGGGAAGAGGTGCAAGGAACCCCGCGCACACAGTGAGTCACTTCATCTGCCACGGGTGGCATCGATTCCGCAGCAAAGAGCGGTGCATCACCGGGCGCTGCCATGACCGGGGCATGCACCAGGCTCAGCTCATCCACCAGCCCGGCGCTCAGAAATGCCTCATTGAGCACGGCTCCCCCCCTCCAGCAGCAGGCGCTCCACCCCAAAGAGCGCGCAGGCGCACCAGAGCGCCGCAGAGTTGATCCGCTATGATGTAGGAGACACCCACCTGCCGGAAATAGGCCAGATGTCCCGGGGCAACGGCAGAAGAAAGCACCTCCACCACATGTGAACCACCGTATCCCGGGTCGGCATCCTCGATACAGGCCGATTTCCACCCCAGCCGTCCACAGCGGTCGAACGCCACGGCCAATCGACGAGCACCCACTGCCGACGGCGCAACAAAATCACCGGGCGGCACCGCTACGTTTTCCCATTGCTCCCACTCCGGCTGCCAACCGCCGGTAAAGCTCCCCTCCATCGTCACCCGTCCGCAGGCAAAAGCCTGCGCAGAGTCATCACGGTTCAGGTCGTAATACGCTTCACAGGCCTCTGCACAGGCAGCATCCGCCAGAAAGCTACCCGTCACACGACCATTCTGAGAAACCAGCATGTGGCACACAACGAAGGGGCGAGAAGCATCCATGCCGAACATGATAACCACGGGGAGGGGGCGTCGCAAGCCAAAAATGAAGCAAAAGCACCCCATCTGGGCAAATTCTTATTGCAGGCGGGCGCTGCTTGTGGTAAATAGGGAGTGCGATGCAAAAAACACTCTTTCAGAAAATTGCCGACAAGGAAATCCCGGCGGCAATCGTGTACGAAGATGAGCTGTGCGTAGCATTTCGGGATATTGCACCGGCCGCACCGGTGCATGTCCTGCTGGTGCCGCGCAAACCGATACCGGACATAGCTGCCGCCACGGCAGAGGATGCCGCCCTGCTGGCTCACCTCATGCTCAAGGTCGGCGATATTGCACGGGCCGAAGGTCTGGCCGAGGGCGGATTCCGCACCGTGATGAATACCGGGGAGCAGGCCGGGCAGACCGTCCCGCACCTGCACATCCACATCATCGGAGGCCGCTCCCTGCAATGGCCTCCGGGTTAACCTGCAGCTTCAGTGAATACCGATGGACAGCCGAGCATCCGCAGCTACGAATGGGTGAATGACTACACTCTGGAGCTGGAGCTGCCGGACACGCGACTCCGCCTCTGCTTCAAGGAGGCGGGCATTATCCGCTGTCGCTACGTTGTCTCTGCCGTCTTTGAAAAAATCCCCAGCTATGGCGTAGCGCCGGAATACACCCCTGCACCGCCGCAACTCACCGAGATTGAGTCGCTGTCCTGCTACGAAATCAGCACCCCAAGACTCACCGTCCGTATCCGCAAGGAAGATGCCGGGCTGGAGTTTTACGACCGCCGCAGCCACCAACTGCTCTGCGCGGATGCGGAGGGCATGGGCTACCGCCTGCAGGAGCGCACCGGCGACCACCTGGTATGGGTGCTGAAACACATGCCGGCGCAGGCGCACTTCTTCGGGCTGGGGGATAAACCCTGTGCACTGAACCTTCGCGGCCGCCGCCACGAGATGTGGGGCTCCGATGCCTACAAATTCACGCCGGAGAGCGACCCGCTCTACAAGAGCATCCCCTTTTTCCTCTGTCTCAACAACGGCGCACAGTACGGCATCTTCTTTGACAACACCATGCGCTGCTACTTTGACTTCGGCAAAGAGCGCGAAGACCGCCTTCTCTTCGGCGCAGACGGCGGTATCATGGACTACTATTTCATCGTGGGCGAGGATGCGCTGGACACCGTAGCCACCTATACCAAGCTGACCGGGCTGCCGCCCATGCCGCCGCTCTGGTCGCTGGGTTACCACCAGAGCAAGTGGAGCTACTACCCGGAGAGCACCGTCAACGAGCTGGCGGAAGAGTTCCGCACCCGCCGCATCCCCTGCGATGCCATCCACCTGGATATCCACCACATGAAAAACTATCAGGCGCTCACCTGGGACAGAGAGCGCTTCCCCGACCCGCCCGGTATGATTGAGCGGCTGGGACAACAGGGCTTCAAGGTGGTTACCATCGTTGACCCCGGCATCAAGGTGAACCCGGACAACTACGTCTGGCGAAGCGGATTTGAGCGCAATATCTTCTGCCGTCGGCACGACGGTGCCCTGCTGCAAGGCAACGTATGGCCGGGTAACTGTACGTTCCCGGATTTCACCAACCCGACCACCCGCCGCTGGTGGGCGCGGCTCTTCCAACGCCAGGTGGGAGAATACGGGGTGCGTGGTATCTGGACAGACATGAACGAGCCGGTCATGTTCCCGGACAAGACCTTCCCGGACGACACGCGTCATGATTTCGACGGCTTTTCCTGCTCTCACCTGAAGGCTCACAACGTGTACGGCCAATGCATGGCTCGCGCCACGCGCGAAGGCATGGAGATGCACGCGCCGGATCGGCGCCCCTTCGTACTATCCCGTGCCGGTTTTGCCGGGCTGCAGCGCTGGGCTGCCACCTGGACCGGAGACAACAGCTCGGACTGGGAAAACCTGAAGATGGCCAACCTCATGGTCCAGCGGCTCAGCACCAGCGGCGTTTCATTCTGCGGGGCAGATACAGGGGGCTTCCTGGGGCACCCCTCTGCGGAGCTGTTCTGCCGCTGGATGCAAATGGCCGCCTTCCACGTCTTTTTCCGCAACCACAATAACGGCGAGTTCGGCGGACAGGAGCCCTGGTGCTTCGGCAAGACCGCAGAGGACATCACCCGCCACGCCATTGAGGAACGCTACCGGCTCCTGCCGTACTTCTACACCCAGTTCTACCGCTACCACTGCAAGGGGCTGCCCATCATCCGCTCGCTCGCGCTCATGTACCCGGAAGACCCCGACATGTATTGGCGCAGCAGCGAATTCTTCCTGGGCGATGCGCTCTACATCGTGCCGGTTCACCATCCGGGGGAAACAGGGCGTTTCCTCTTCCTGCCTCGCGGCCACTGGTATTCCCTGTGGACAGACCAGCCCGCCGCCACAGCGGGGGAAGAAGTCTGGGTCTCCACCCCCATGGATCGCATCCCCGTCTTCGTGCGGGGCGGCCACATCATCCCCCGCTGGCCGGTGCAGCAGTTTGTGGGCGAACTCGCCAACCCGGAGTTGACGCTGGATTTATGGTGGGCTCCGGAAACAGAGGCCGACAGTTACCTCTACGATGATGCAGGAGAAGGCCGAGCCCACCGACTGGGCGACTTCTGCTACATGCACTTCCACTACAGCGCCGGGCTGCGCACCATGCAGATAACCAACACGCGGGATGGGCTGCTTCCCCTCTCTCAGGACACCGCCACGCTTGCCCTGCATGCGCTTCCGCTCAATGCCCACCCGACCGTACTGGCAGACGGCATACCCTGCGAGGGTGAATTTGATGCGGCACGAGTGTACAGAGTCACCATTCCCACCACCTTCAACCATCTGGAAATAGGCCTGTGAGACGCGATACCATAGATAAAATCGTCAATCGTCTGGACACGCTGGACAAGGAGGAACTGCGCCAGGTATTCCTGCGGCTTGCCTCCGACAAGGGGCTGTTACAGGATGTGTTTGATGCGTTGCGGGATGGGCTCATCCTCTTCGACAGCGAAGGGCAGGCTCGATTCGCCAACAAAGCCGCCGCCACTATCTATGGCCGGCCGCTTCGGGAGCTGCTCAGCGTCCCCTTTGAGGTGCTGGTGGGCAACACCTGCAGCTGGAAAGACCTGAAAGAAAACGGTATCGCCATCAGCCGCGATTTGCAGGTCAACTACCCGGAGCCTCGCCACTACCACTTTTTCATGAGCCCCGTCACCAACGGCTCGGAATACCTCCTGCTGGTGCATGATGATACAGAAACGCGTGCCGCAGGCGAAGAAGATGCCGAGGCCGAGCAATTCAACCTGCTCTCCTTCATGGCCAGCGCTGTGGCTCATGAAATCGGCAATCCGCTCAACTCACTCGGTCTGAATCTGCAACTGCTGCAACGTAAGCTTTCCAAGCTGGCAGAAGCCGATCAGCGCCCGTTGGCTCCCCTGCTGGAGAGCGCGCTGGAGGAGACACAGCGTCTGGACACCCTGCTGCACCAGTTCCTGCAATCCATGCGCCCCTCACAATTGCAGCGCGAGGCCGTGCAGCTCAACGAGCTGCTCAACCGCGTGCTGGAAGCCCTCGACCCGGAGATAGCGGACCGCGGTATAGGCGTTCACCTGGCATTCCACGACAAACTGCCGGAGCTCAATGCGGACTCCACCCAGCTCTTCCAGGCTTTCTACAACATCATTCGCAACGCCTACCAATCCATTCCCGGCTCCGATGGCGGCATCTTCATCCAGACCGATTTCAATGACACGGACGTACGCATCATCGTGAGCGATACCGGCAGCGGCATCTCCCACGAGGTCATGGGTGCCATGTACGAACCATTCCGTACCACACGAAAGAAAGGACACGGACTGGGGCTGCTCATCGTGCGACGTATCATCAAGGAACACGGAGGCTCGCTCACCTTCGCCTCCAAGGAAGGCACCGGCACTACCGTGACCATCACCCTGCCCCGCGCCGACCGCGTGGTGCGGCTGCTGCCATCCTGATTTTCAACCAAAAGACCACCAACAACACTCTCACCCTTATGCAAGGCACTTTTACTTATTCCAACCCCACCCGTCTGCACTTCGGCCCCGATTCCCTCAACGCGCTGAGCAATGAACTGCAACAGTACGGCCCCACCGTCCTGCTTTCCTACGGAAAACAGTCCATCAAACGCTCCGGGCTGTACGATAAAATCGTCGCCATCCTGCAAGCCGCCGGCAAAACCATCGTGGAAGACCCCGGTGTCATGCCCAACCCTACCGTGGAAAAGCTGGCAGAGGGAGCCCGTCTGGCACGGGAGAACAAGGTGGATCTCATCCTTGCCGTGGGCGGAGGCTCCGTCTGCGACTACGCCAAAGGTGTTTCCGTGGCAGCCTACTGCGCGGATGACCCGTGGGAAAAATACTACGTCCGCATGGAACCCGTGGATAACGCCATCATCCCCGTGGGCTGCGTCCTCACCATGGCCGGCACCGGCAGCGAGATGAACGGCGGTTCCGTCATCACCAACCACGCCACCAAACGCAAAATCGGGCGCGTGTTCGGGGATGCGGTCTACCCACGCTTCTCCATCCTCAACCCGGAGCTGACCCTCACCCTCCCGCACTACCAGATGGTAGCCGGATGCTTCGACATCATGTCGCACATCCTGGAGCAGTACCTCTCCGGCACAGATGACAACACCAGCGATTACCTGGCCGAAGGGCTCATGCGCTCGCTCATCCACAGCAGCCGCATCGCCGCCAGGAATCCGCAGGATTATGAAGCCCGCAGCAACATCATGTGGACCGCCACCTGGGCACTCAACACCCTCATTGCAAAGGGGAAATCCACCGATTGGATGGTACACATGATGGGGCAATCCGTCGGGGCGTTCACCGATGCCACCCACGGCATGACCCTCGCCGCCGTCACCCTCCCCTATTTCCGCCATATCCTTCCGTATGGTCTGGCCAAATTCAAGCGTTTTGCCACCTACGTCTGGGGCATTTCCCCGGAGGGCAAAACCGATGAACAAACCGCTTTGGCAGGACTGGACGCGCTGAAAGCCTGGATGCAGGAAATCGGGCTGGTGCTGAGCCTGCGGGAACTGGGTGTGAGCCCGGAAATGCTGGACGGCATCGCCGAAGGCACATTCCTGCTGCGCGGCGGCTACAAAAACGACCTGACCACCGCAGAGATCAGGCAGATTCTGGAAGAGAGCATGTAACCTCTTTACCGCATCAAGCCCCCACGTGTCTGTTTCATCATGGCCGTTGTGAGAAAGCTGCTTCTGCTCGCTATTCTCTCAACGGCCATTGCTTTCATCGGCACCTGCCTGACAGAATGGCTGACCTTCGATACATACGCCGCAGAAGTAGAAAGCTGCGGCATCACCCATGCCGAATTGGTGGAAAAGCCCACCTTCGCTGAGCTGGCTCTTGTTTCCCTGCCCTGGGCGCTGGCTCTCGCCATGTTGGCTCAATGGCTGCTCTTCACCCCACAGAAGCTCCTCCTGCGCAACCTGAGCCGCTGGCTGGCACTCATCAGCCCGCTCATGGCCCTGGAGGGTCTATTTCTGCACAAGGACATCCTGCGCTCCCTGCTGCACATGGATGGGCCGTTTAATTTTCCCCACGCCCTTTTCTGCGGCATTACCCTGACCGCTCCCCTTGCTCTGGGCATCCTGATTCCTTTCCTCATCTTCTCCTTTCTCCCCGGAAAAAAACATCTATAGAAAAAGATAATCAAATATCATGCAATATAAGCGATTTCTCTTATATTGTCACCTATTCCGTTATATTTTCCTTAATTTACACAATTCTCCGCTTCCGAGGCACAAAAAAGGGCTGCCGAAACCTTGCGGAACGGCAGCCCGAGAGAGAAAAAGTATCGCCGGAGGGATTAGCGGGTGTAGTTACCCGGGTCCTGCGTGATGGTGACATCATGCGGGTGGCTTTCCTGAAGACCACCGGCGGTGATGCGGACGAAGCGAGCGTGTTCGCGGAGCTCCTGGAGGCTCTTGGCACCCAGATAGCCCATACCGGAGCGCAGACCGCCCACCAGCTGGAAGATAACATCGGCCAGCATCCCCTTGTAGGGCACACGGGCTTCCACACCCTCAGCCACGAGCTTGCCGCTGCCATTCTGACCGTAGCGGTCGCCGGAGCCGGCACGCATGGCGCCCAAAGAGCCCATGCCGCGGTAGGTCTTGAAATTACGACCCTGATAGTGCACGACTGCACCGGGGCTTTCCTCACAACCGGCCAGCATACCGCCCATCATGATGAGGTCAGCACCGGCAGCAAGAGCCTTCACGGCATCGCCGGAGTAGCGGATACCGCCGTCGGCAATCACAGTAACACCGGCCGGGCGGGCCACCTTGGCCACCTCCTGAATGGCGGAGAACTGGGGCATACCCACACCGGAAATGATACGGGTGGTGCAGATGGAGCCGGGTCCCACACCCACCTTGATGGCGCTGGCACCGGCGGAAATGAGGTCGCGGGCACCGTCCTGGGTCACCACATTACCGGCAACGACGGGTTTGCCCAGCTCGCGGAGCTTCTCAATCACATGCAGCACGCGGCTCGTGTGACCGGTGGCGGCATCGATGAACAGAGCATCGGCACCGGCATCCACCACGGCCTGAGCGCGAGCCATGAACTCCGGACCGGGGCCCACGGCAGCACCGCAGCGCAGACGCCCCATATCATCCTTCGTGGATTCCTGGAAGGCCTCGCGCTTGCGGATATCCGTATCGGTAATCAGGCCGACCAGACAGCCGTTTTCATCGATGAGCGGGAGCTTCTCAATGCGGTTGGAGTAAAGAATCTTGCGGGCCTCCTCCTGCGTGGTGGCGGGAGTACCGGTGATGAGGCGGCTCATGGGGGTCATCACGTCTGCCACCGTCAGTTTATCCAGGTCATGCCCATCCACCACACGCATATCGCGCCCGGTGATGATACCCACCAGCAGGTTCCCCTCCGCCACCACGGGCAGACCGGAGAAACCATGGTCAAGCATGATACCCTTCACGCGACTGAGGCTCATATCGCTCGTCACGGTGAGAGGCTTCGTGATAACGGCGTTTTCAAAACGCTTCACCTTGGCCACCATGGCGGCCTGGTCATCGATGCGGTTGTTACGGTGAATGACACCAAGACCACCTTCACGTGCCATGGCAATGGCCATGTCTACCTCCGTCACCGTATCCATGGGTGCGGAAAGGATGGGCAGGCGAAGAGGAAAACCCTCACAAAGCTGAGAACAGGGGTCGGCCTCGCCGGGAAGAATCGTGCTCAGGCAAGGAAGCAGGAGCACGTCGTCAAATGTAAGTCCAAGCTGAATTTCTGCCATAGCGGAGACTACTACGCCGCCGCCCATTTTGCAAGCCTAATCTGCACAAATCACCTGTTTTTTTTACATTCGCCGCACTATCAGCTCTTTTTAGCTTGCTTTTACGCGTGCAGGGTGTATACTCCGCGCGTATTTTAGTCAAGTTTCGTCAAATAACAACGCTACGGCATACCATGAACACATTACGCACATTCACCACCGGGAGCGGCCGGGAAGGTCGCTATTACTCCCTGCCGGCACTGGCAGCGGAGGGGTATCCCGGTATCAACCGCATGCCCGTCTCTCTCCGCATTGTGCTGGAAAGCCTGCTGCGCAACTGCGACGGCCTCAAGGTGACGGAACAGGATGTCACCAACCTCGCCGCATGGGAGGCGAAGAACCCGGGCAGCTATGAGATTCCCTTCACCGTGGCCCGCATCATTCTGCAGGATTTGACGGGTGTTCCCCTGCTGGTGGATCTGGCAGCCATGCGCTCTGCCGTGCAGGATTTGGGCGCCGACCCCAACGGCATGGAGCCGCTGGTGCCCGTGGATTTGGTGGTTGACCACTCCGTGCAGGTGGACTGGTCCGGTTTCCCGGAAGCCTACCAGAAGAACCTCACGCGCGAATTCGAGCGTAATACGGAGCGCTACGAGTTTCTGAAATGGGGACAGCAGGCCTTCAAGACCTTCTCCGTGGTTCCGCCCAGCACCGGCATCGTTCACCAGGTGAATCTGGAATACCTGGCCCGCGGCGTTATGGAAAAAGACGGCGTGTACTACCCGGACACGCTGGTGGGCACCGACTCCCACACCACCATGATTAACGGTCTGGGCATCGTGGCCTGGGGCGTAGGCGGCATTGAGGCAGAGGCCGGCATGCTCGGCCAGCCCGTCACCTTCCTGGTGCCGGAAGTTGTGGGTGTCCACCTGAGCGGCAAGCTGCGCGAGGGTGTCACAGCCACGGATCTGGCTCTGCACGTCACCCGGATGCTGCGCCAACAGGGCGTGGTAGGCAAATTCGTGGAATTCTTCGGCGAAGGTGCTGCCAGCCTTTCCCTGCCCGACCGCTCCACCGTGGCCAACATGGCACCGGAATACGGCGCAACCATGGGCTTCTTCCCCTTTGATGAGACCTCTGCCGCCTACCTGCGCGCCACCGGGCGCAGCGAGGAACACGCCGCCACCTGCGAATCTTACCTGCGTGCCCAAGGGCTCTTCGGCATGCCGAAGAAAGGTGATATCGATTACACCATCGAGCTGGAGCTCGACCTCTCTACCATCGAGCCCGCAGTGGCCGGCCCCAAGCGCCCGCAGGATCGCATCCCGCTGGCCACGCTCAAGGAGAGCTTTGCAGCCATCTGCCGCGACACATACGGCGCCGAGCAGAACACCACGCCCGTTTCCATCACCATGAAGGGTGATGCGGGCAATCCCGATGCCGACACCACGCACGATGTGGAGCTGAAGGACGGCTCCATTCTGGTGGCAGCCATCACCAGCTGCACCAACACCAGTAACGACGGCCTCATGCTCGCCGCCGGGCTGCTGGCCAGAAAAGCCGCCGCGCTCGGCCTGAAAGTCCCGGCCTATGTCAAGACCAGCATCGCCCCCGGCTCTCGCATTGCCGCCCGCTACTTCTCCAACAACGGGCTTACGGAGGCTCTGGACAGCATCGGCTTCTCCATCGTGGGTTACGGCTGCACCACCTGCATCGGCAACTCCGGCCCCATCAACGCCGCCATTGAGGAAGCCGTGGTGAAGCACAACCTCGTCTCCTGCTCCGTCCTCTCCGGCAACCGCAACTTCGAGGCCCGCATCCACTCCCACGTCAAGGCGAACTTCCTCATGTCGCCCCCGCTGGTCATCGCCTTTGCCCTCGCCGGACGCGTGGACATCGACATGGACAGCGAGCCGCTGGGTACAGCGACGGACGGCACCCCGGTCTACCTGCGCGACATCTGGCCCACGAGCGAGGAAATTGCCGCCGCACAGGCCTGCGCCGCCACTCCGGAGGATTATGCCGCCTGTTACGCCGGACACGTGCCGGAATGGGACGGCGTGAAGGCTCCCACCGGCGCCACCTTCAGCTGGAATCCGGAATCCACCTATATCCACCGCCCGCCCTTCTTCGACGGCTTCACCGGCACCAAGGGCGACATCACCGATATCACGGATGCCCGCCCGCTGGGTATCTTCGGTGACTGCGTGACCACGGACCACATCTCCCCCGCCGGTGCCATCAAGCCCACCGGTCCCGCCGGCAAGTTCCTGGCAGAGAACGGAGTGGAGCGGCGTGATTTCAACACCTTCGGTTCCCGCCGCGGCAACGACCTCGTCATGGCACGCGGCACCTTTGCCAACGTCCGCATCAAAAACCTGCTGACAGAGGGCGTAGAGGGCGGCTACACGCTCTACTTCGGCGATGCCGAGGTCAGCGCCCCGGATACGGACATCTGCGCCCCCTGCGGCAAACCCACCTTCATCTACGATGCGGGCATGGCCTACCGCGCCGCCGGGATTCCCACCATCATCATCGGCGGAGAGGACTACGGCATGGGCTCCAGCCGTGACTGGGCCGCCAAGGGCACCAACCTGCTGGGCGTACGCGCCGTCGTCACCAAGAGCTTCGAACGCATCCACCGCAGCAACCTCATCGGCATGGGCGTCCTGCCCCTCAACTTTGCCCATCCGGAGGACTACGACCGCGTGAAGGGGCTCAAGGATGTGACCTTCTCCATCACCGGGCTGAGCAACGACATGGCACCGCGCAGCGCCGCCACACTCGTGGTCAAACCCGCCGGGGAAGAGGCCTTCGAGCTGCCGCTCATCGTACGCATCGACACGCCCATCGAGAAAGAATACTTCCGCGCCGGGGGCATCCTGCAGTATGTGCTGACCAACTATTGCTGATAACGCATCATGAAAAGCATCGACATCAACACGCTGGACATCTCTGCCCCGAAACTCATCGGGCGGCAGTGGATGCTCATCACCGCCGGAACGCCGGACAACTTCAACACCATGACAGCCAGCTGGGGCGGTATCGGGTTCCTCTGGAACCGCCCGGTGGCCTACGTCTTCGTGCGCACCAACCGCCACACCGCCGGATTCATCAACGAGCAGAAGAAATTCACCCTCTCGTTCATGCCGGAGCGCTACCGCCAGGATTTAATCTACTGCGGGCGCAACTCCGGGCGGGACGTGGACAAGATGGCCAACACCTCGCTCAAACCCATGACCACCGCCGCAGGCAACGTGGCCTTTGAGGATGCAGAGCTGGTGCTGGAGTGCCGCACCATGTTCCAAACCACGCTGAAAGAAGCAGACTTCCTTGATTTCTCCGAGGTCGCTCCCCAGTGGTACGATGAGAACAACCCCACGCACGTCCTCTACATCGCAGAGATTACCGACACGCTCGTGCAGTAATCCGTCCGCGCATCAGACTTACGGGAGGGGCAGATGTCTGTCCCTCCCTTTTTGTTTCCGTGCGGCATTGAACAAATCATTGTAACCGGATATCTAATCCACAATGAAAGAAAGCAAGGATAAGTGCACGGTTGGATGCCTGCCGGTACTGGCCTGACTGACGGCGTTTACCGGTATCATTTTCGCACCGCTCTGTCAGATTCCCAAAGATGGGCTGCTCGGAGCCTGACCCGGCTACGGAGTGGGGCTCTTTCTCATTTCTTCCGGTGTTATCTGTGCGGGAGGATGCCGGCCATTCGTATCGGCCTATTTCTGCAGCCCTGTGTGTACAGCAAAGCCTTCATCGGCCACAAATCCCGGGATACGCCTTTTTCCTCAGATGCCTACTTGGAGCAGTGGCATCAGGGACAGGCCCTCACCTGCCCACGGCCGACGGAAAAGAGGGCCACGAAAACGATAAACTCTGGCTCGACCGGGTACACGAGCACAATTCCACCCATTGTCGGCGCCGCCTTCGCGGTGGTATCAAATCCCCCATCGCCGGATGACGTAAAACCCGGTATCGGCTTTTTGACTTGAAAAAGAGGAAAAAAACTGCTAATGTCGGGCATGGTCGGTTCTCTTCCGGCAACGGTTACCCCACCTTTTCATCTGTCATGAATATCCGTACACTCACCGGCTGCGCGCTTGCCGCCGCATTATGTCTCGCAGGGCTCAGCAGCCCGCTTCCGGCAAGCGACTGGACATCTCCTCACCAACTCAGTCTCGAGACAGAGGCTCCCGCCACCCTGCTGCCCTTCCCCAAACAAGTGAACTGGAAGGGCTGTATAGACAAGCCCACCGACTGGAACCTCAGCGGCAAGGCAAAAAAATTGCCCATGGTAAAACAGGCGTGGGGAGATTTACTCAAGGGGATTAAGGGTAAAACCGGCGCGGCCTACTCTGTCAAACTGGTCATGAGTGAAGGAGCTTTTCCGGAAGAAGCGAGAGCCGAGGGCTACAAGCTCTCCGTCACCGCTCAGGGAGCGACCATTACCGCTGCCACAGAAGCCGGATTCTTCAACGCCATTCAGACGCTCCGCCAGCTGACGGCAGGCAAAAAGCTGCCGCTCTGCGAGATAACGGACTGGCCCGCCTTTGCCTGGCGCGGCTACATGCAGGACTGCGGACGCAACTTCCGCAGCGTGGAGCGCCTCAAAAAGGAACTGGATTTGGCGGCTCAGCTCAAGGTGAACCTCTTCCACTGGCATCTCACGGATTACCCGGCCTGGCATATCCAGTGCAAATCCCACCCGGAGCTCAATTCACCTAAGAACCGCACCCGCGACCTGCACGACACCTATACCTACGCACAGATTCGCGAGGTGTGCGAATACGCCGCCCAACGCAACATCCGCATCATCCCGGAGCTTGACATGCCCGGCCACAGTGCCTACTTTGAACGCGCGTTCGGCTTCAAGATGCACACGGATAAAGGCATGAAGATTGTCGGAGAACTGCTGGATGAGTTCTGCCGCGAAATTCCGGCAGACATGTGCCCCATCATCCATTTCGGGGCGGATGAGGTGCGCATCCCCAATGCGGCACAATTCGTGGATTTTGTCACGAAAAAGCTCCAATCCCACAACCGCATTCCCATGCAATGGGCCAGCGATCGAGACCTTCCCGTGGGCGAAAGCTCCATTGAGCAGCGCTGGGGTGAAGGCCCCAACACGGCAGACAAATCCATCGTCCCGGAGCGTATCACCCGCAAGGCTTTCGACTCCACCATGGGCTACACCAACCTGTTGGATCCCGCCATGCTGGTGCGGCGTTACTTCTTCATGCGCCCCTGCGGCGTTGCCAAGGGAGATGACCTGCGCCTCGGCACCATCATGTGCATCTGGCCGGACGGCAAGGTGGACAACAAGGACTACATCCCCGGCATGTGCAACATGTGGCCGGGCATGTGCGCCATGGCCGAGCGAGCCTGGGTGGGCGGCGGCGCGAACGGCGATGCGCTCCCGCTGGAAATGCCGGGGCCGGACACCGAAGCCCACCGTGCCTACCGTTCCTTTGAAAAGCGCATGAACGTGCTGCGCCGAAAGACATTCCGCGATGAAGATTTCTCCTTCTGGCCGGAAACCGGCGTGGAATGGACTGTGGTGGAACCCGTCCCCACCGCACAGGCAGAAGCCACCCGCAAGGCCGTGCTAGCAGGCGAAACAGAGTCTCTGACCACCCGCAAGGCGTACTGCGCCAATCTCTACTTCCGCACGCGCCCGGACACCGGATTTCTGGGCATGTTCATGGGGACCACCCCCGGCAACACCGTCTGGGCCGTCACCACCATCAAGTCCCCCAAGGCCGGACAAATGCCCTTCATGATTGGATTCGATGCCCCCGCTCGCTCCAACCGACGCTGGACGGGCGTGCCCAACAACGGCGACTGGTCACAGGCCGGCACCCGCATCTGGGTGAACGGCAAGGAGGTGAAAAACCCGCGCCACTACAAGCTCGCCGGGCAAAAAGCACTCCGCGGCAACCAGTGGAACTTCGAGGAACCCCTCGACCCGGAAGAAATCTGGTGGGTGCAGGGTGAAACGAATCTTCCTCTCAAAAAGGGCAATAATACCATCGTGATTGAGCAGCCCTACATCGGCGAGCACCAATCCTGGGGAATTTCTCTTATCCCGCTTTTCTGAGTCACAAATAACGAATGAAAAGTTCTCTGCGCTATTCCGGATTTAACCGACGCGCGATGTTTTAAATTCGACATACCATCGTCTGACAGCCCGGCGGATGGTCTCCTCTGCTGTGGGCATGGATATTCCGAACGCCGCCAGACGGGCGGATATCATGGCGGTGTGGCGCGGACGAGGCTCGCGGAAGAACGGAACCTCATCCAGCTTTTGCTGCACCACCTCCGGTGCGGCATGAAGCAGCCCCAACCGCGCCGCTTCGTCCAGCGCCATGCGGGCGCAGTCCCACCAGCTCATCGGTTCACCCTGAGAGCAGACATGGAAGACCCCCTTGGCCCCGGCAGATGCCAGAGCCGACACCACGCGGGCTATCTCCTCCGCATCCGTGGGCAGCGAGGTCTTGTCGGCAATAGCCGCGAGGGGCTGACCCGCCAGCGCTTTAGCCACCACACTCTCCGCAAAACCGGGCTTCGCCGGATTCCCGCAAATCCAGGAAACACGCGCAACGATGCTCTCCTCCCAGGCTTCCAGCACCTGCAACTCGCCCTCCCGCTTGCTCTCGGCATACACGCAGACCGGACGGCACTTGGCGCTCTCATCCTTCAGCCCTCCCCGGCGTCCATCCAGCACGTAATCCGTGGACAAATGAACAAAGCGTGCTCCCGTGTGCCGACAGGCCAGCGCCATTGCAGCCGGAGCCACGGCATTGATGAGATGTGCGTGCAGCGGGTCATCCCCACAAGCCTCCAGCCCGCTGATGGCCGCACAGTTCACCACCAGTTCCGCCCCACTGCCCAGCACCATCTCCGACACCGCCTCCGCATCCTCCAGCGGACATGCCGCATGCGACGGTGCCACCACCTCAGCCCCGCGCTCCGATGCCACTCGACACATCACCTGCCCCGTTCTGCCCGTCCCGCCGAATACCAATATCCTCATGCCCCATTCTACACCATTCACACCTCAGATGGCAATCCCCAACCTCCTTCCTCCTAAACCTTTTTTCAAGAAAAATCAGCGCCGTGTCATTCACGCGACTTTTCTGACGCAGCTCCCATTATACAACCACCCCTCAGAGAAGAATAGTGCATCTGCTCTCCCCCTCCTGGCTGGTAAAGCGTCGGGTAAAACTCAGATATATCCGCGCTGTCGGATTCCCATAAAGGCAAAGAGGCTGGTTTATACGTTGTAAGTTGGTGTTTATACTAGTGACAACCAATCTTATTTGAGCGAACCCGCTGTTGATGAAGGTTCCGCCCAAGGAGCTTCAGATACGTCATCCATCGACAATGATTTTGTATGGAATACCGGAGACAAAAGGGGCACCGGCAGCCTCTATCTCTGCATGTGGAGGGAACTATGCCTTTTCTATACGAAAAATCAGTTGGCTGACAAGTTGTTGCTTCATTTTATGATTTCTTTCTGTTTAAGAGAATAATGGCAAACGCCACGATTGACAACAATCGCGTTAAAAAAAGACTCCTGATACGTCAACACGTATGCGTCCGCAGGCTTGTCACTCTTGTAATACACCTCCACCTTATCACCTATCTCCCTATCGTCGTTACTTCGATAAACGGTTACATGGCGTTGCTGCTGCCTGTCCAGGTAACGTATCGAATGATAGTAATGGGAGCGTGCTGATTTGAGCCCTCTGCGTTCTCTCCTGGCTATGTGGTAGACTTCACCTTCGGCATGCTCACCGTTGACAACATACTCCTGATACAAAGCCAACCTTTCAGCATATAGATTCAGGCTGTAGCAAGAGCAAAACACAGCGGTAATCAGAAAGAGGTATTTTTGTTTATTGAGCCAGCCTCCGAATCCATACCGCTTTTGTATCAACGCTCTGATGGCAAAGAAGGCGGAACCCACTGCAACAACGCCCAGGACTACCGTGGCAAAAAGGTCAAAGTAATGTTCAAAGCTCATACGCAGTCAAATAACAAAATGGGTATACCGGCCGGCAAGGGGCTCCAAGGAGTCGCACCTATCCCTCCGGTTGCTACAGCACCAGGAGACAAGCTCTTCAAACGACAGCAAACCGTGATGCCGTCCCCACAAAGCCGCGCCTATGGACAGCTTCGCCAAATGCTCCCCACGCAGCCGGACCGGCAAGCGGAATTGCAGAGGGTAACATGAAAAACCTCCGTTTTGCATCTCCATGCTTGCATGATAATTGATAATGGAGGTCAGTCCACGAAGAATATCTGGTTCAGGGCAAACGCATTGTAAAACGCGTTCTGTCTTGGTGACAGAAAATAAAACAAGCGCTCATCACCGGTTTGGTAACGGCCACTCCCATAATAGCCTTTTTGTGACTGTGATTTCTAGCTATTCCGACTCGCTGTCAACGCTTTGCACAATGTGTTAACATGACGTACTCTCATTCACATTGAGTCGATTTAGGAATAAACGCGTTGCATTCCGGTGAGCTTGTCACCCTAGGTAGGCAGACTCGAATGCGGCTACAAGTGGAATGGAGAGGTTTACCCAGCCCTCACGCACACCGGCAGGAAAGCTACCGGCTACCAAATCGGGGGCAATACCTTTTTCGCGAGCCCTGTCTTTAGGCATCATCATATGGCGAATACGGTCAAGGTCCTTGTACGGAAATGTCGGACCAAGGAGGTAAATGCAGGTGCTATGAAACGAAAATAAGGATTTTGATAATTTTGTTTCAGGCTCTGCATAAAAATAAAAGTTGTACTTATTTTCATTTCGTCACCTAAATAAAAATTGACAGAACGCTTATTTTCATTTAATCTGTCAACGTGAAACGCGAAAATACAGGTAAGTATATAGCCATTAGCACTATTGGGGAAAAGGTAAACGCATACATCCCTGCGCCATTACCTCCTCACCCTTTGCCCGAGCTGAGAGCTACAGCTAACAAGCTCCTTATGAGCGCCGTTCAGACCTTGGGGACATTAGACGCTCTTGGTGAATACCTGCCGGATGTCGCACCATTCATTTATGCCTACATTCGCAAAGAAGCCGTCTATTCGTCAATGATTGAGGGGACTCAATCGTCGTTGAGTGATTTGCTTTTGTATGAACAAGGTGGCTATAACCAGACGAATACGGATGATGTAGAAGAGGTAAGCCATTATGTGTCTGCAATGCAATTAGGCATGGCTCGTATGCAAGATGGGTATCCCATCTCCTTGCGTTTGATAAAGGAATTGCATGCTGAATTATTACGGCGAGGCCGTGGTCCCACCAAAATGCCCGGTGAATTCCGACAGAGCCAGAATTGGATTGGTGGGACACGCCCCGGAAATGCGGTTTATGTTCCCCCGCCTCCGCAAGACCTCATGGATTGCATGGGGGCATTAGAATTGTTCATCAACCGCGATGATGAGCTCACTCCCTTAGTGAAAGCCGCACTTGTTCATGTACAATTCGAGAGTATTCACCCATTCCTTGATGGTAATGGGCGTGTTGGTCGTCTGCTTATCCAAATGATGCTATGCAACAGCGGGCTTCTCAAAAAGCCTTTGCTGTATCTGAGCTTGTATTTTAAGCAACATCGCCAAGAATATTACAGACTGTTGAATGGTATCAGACAGGATGGAAATTGGGAGGCTTGGATTGAGTTTTTCCTGGAGGCCGTGCAAAATACTGCTAGCGATGCAGTCAGAGTACTTGCAGAATTACAGCGCAGAGTAAACCACGACAAAGCAACTGTTGCTACCTTCGGCCGCATGCGTAACAATTCGGAGAAAGTACGCAGCATGATGCAGCGACATATAGTAACCCGTCCCCTTATTTTAGCAAAGCAAGTTGGCATTGCCCCATCAACCATTTACAGAGTCTTGGATAAATTGGAGGAACATGGTATCATCCGGCAAAGTACGCAGGGTGAACGAAACAGACTCTATATCTATTCGGCATACCAGAGCATGCTTGATGAATAGACCTTCCTACATTAGACAGAAGAAAAGAAAGGCATATCTTATTCGAGCTTCATGTGAAAATAAGGAAAACGCCAATTTTCACTTCGTCCCCAACAAACAACTCCAAACAGACGGAAATGCCCCCGGTAGCTGATGGAGGCATTTCCGGAGATCTTAATCAAAACACTCGCCTCTTGATGGGCTCGTTCTACTCTGATTGAGCAATTTACATGGCTTGGCATTATCGGTCTTGTGGCCGCTTGTGGTGCTACGATTGCCGCTGATCTTGCTGAGCAGATTATCGCCGCCGACATCGCTATTGCCGGTGCTATCGGCATTGTAACCAAGGATAAAGAGAACAATACCAATGGCTGATACTCTGACACAGGTACAGAAAGATGGGCAGCTCTGGCAGCGGCTGCTGACCTTTGACATGCACAAAAAAAGGAGCGGTCGTTACCATGTTGTCTTGGTTACGACCGCTCACATAATAGCCTTTTTGTGACTGTGATTTTTAGTGACTCTAAAAGATTGTGTATAA
>CAYYKC010000043.1:0-18561 GCA_964471605.1 uncultured Akkermansia sp.
GCGGCTCCTCGCGGACTTTCACCGCAGTGCGCATATCGCGTCGGTCGTACATAAATCCCCCGGGTTGATTAAACCCGGGGGAGGAAAATCAAAATAATGATGAAAGGGTTTACTTCTTCGTGACGGTGATGTTGCCGTTCGTATCGAAATTCTTCTGATTGAAGGTCACCACCAGACGAGGAAGCATGACTCTGGACGGTACTTGAAGCACATAGACGTTGTTGGAGTTCCTGTGACCGGTGCTGCCGTTGTGACGGTCTTCGCACACCTTCCTGGCACCGTCATACAGCTCCACTGCGGCAATACCGAGGGCTTGTGAACCGCCGGTATAGGCAAAGGTTACTTCATAGGTACCGGGTTCCTTAATCGGAATGGGGCCTTCCAGCGGTGTGGGCTTGTTATCACGCGGCAGCACCGTGGGATTCCAGCCATCGCTGAGGCTGAGCTGGCGCACCCACTGGCGCACGGCAATGGAGGCAGACTTGGCCTGCACGGTATCCGGCGCATAGCTGCGCATTTTCTCGGCCATGAGCGGGATGCGCTTCATCTGGGCGGGGTCGCCGGAGCGGCGCATCATGCCGATGCAGGTGGCAGCAATGCCCTGCTTCTGCTCATTGGTGTAGGCAGAGTCTTCCAGCATGGCTTCCAGCTCTGCGATTTTCTCCAGAGGTGTCTTATCTTTCTTGTTGACCATTCCCTCGGCATGTGCAGCTGCCTGGTATGCCAGGCGACGGGTGTAGCCGGACTTATCCTCCGGGTCCACCTCCTTAATTTTTTTCTGGATGTCTTTGGGACGGTTAATTCCCGGCAGTTCGGCAGCGCGACCCATCTTGCGCGCCTTGAGCAGCGGGTCCTTTGTCTCGGCAGCCTCGGCGAGTAGTTTATCCTGCTCGCGTTTCGAGGTGATGCACTTCTGCAATTCTGCGGCAGCCTTTTTCTCATCTCCGCTGCGCATGAACGGAGCATCTACGGTTGCGTAGTGCCAGCCGGTCTTATCCAACAGGATGAAAGCGGGGAAAGACTTGGCACCCGGCAGAGAAAGCTTGCCCAACAGAGCTTTGCGCTCCTCCTGCACCTTCTCGTCCGACACCTGATGGCGGGGAACGGGAATGATAACAGCGTCTCCGGCTGCTTTCAGAACAGCCTCGGACTTGAGATATTTGAGACCGGCAGCCTTGCCTTTTTTGCTCCAGTCCTCGGGATAGACCACCAGCACATAACCATCATCGGTCAGCACCGCCTGCGCCTCATCGTAATTTTTCACCACTTTGGCGGCCTGCGCACAGGGAATCAGGCCCAGCATCAGGAGAGCAGTAATAAGAGTTTTTTTCATAACCTTTTTGTATGCGATTTATTGTTTATGCAGCCTGTTCACCATAGATGAAGATACCGGTGAGGTGGAAGAACTCAGGTCCGTTCGGACGAAGGATGCGAACGTACTTTGCAGTCGGCAGCCCGGACACCTCGGCGCGGTACTCGCGCCCATCGGTCTTGGTGAACACCCCTGCGTCCTTCCAGTCGTTGTCCTTCCCCGTTTCGGAGACCTGTACTTTCATGCCATTGAGGCGATGGAGGTTACCGGTCGTCCCCATAACAGAGACACCTGTAATCTTGGCCTGACGGGGCAGCTGCACCACCACCCACGCAGGATTATCCTTCGCCGTGTGGAACTGTCCGCCCACCGTGGGATTCAGCAGGCCCCAGTGTGCACAGGGCTTATCCCACTGGGAGGTCGAACTGGTCCAGATCATACCACCCTGAGACATGAGTTTGCCGGGGAACGGCTTGTGCGCGGGGATTTTGTCCTTGGGATTCGTGTATTCCTCCGGCAGCATCTTGGCAAGCGAGTGGAAGGTCGTGAGGTCGCGTGCCGCTTCTGCCGCCTGAATGATGGGAGCGAGCAGCTTGACGCGTTCCTCCGGGGCAGCATTGCTGCCGCCGATAGCGGCAATCATGCTCTTCATCAGGCGGGAGCGTTCCTGCTCATTCATCTTAGCGCTGATGTTGTTACCCCAGCTGAGCGCCACGGGAGCGTAGTCCTTTTTGGCAGACATCTCGTCCAGCATCGCATCAAAGAAAGTGAACTTCATCTCCGGCGCAGCACCATCGCAGACGAGCTTCTGCTGATTATTGAGCAGTTCCTCGATGCGCCAGCGGTCAATACCCATTTCCTTCACGCTCTTCCAGAAGAGCTTGCAGGCCTCCAATCGGGCATCCGGCGTTCCGGCCATAGCCTTGGCCATACCGGGATAGATATGCTTCTGCATCAGCACGGCGGCCACCTCCGGATAACGGGCAACGAGCTTCGAGCAGAGCTTATTGTTAATCTGTTTCCACGCTGCGGCAACGGTGGGCTGCTCTGCACTCAGCAATGCTGCGTACTCACGCCATGCCGTGTAGTTGAGCGGCTGGGCTTCCACCGCTTTCTCATAGCATTCAACAGCTTTGTCGATTTTCTTTTCACCGGCATAGACAGCAGCCAGCGTACGATAGGCCTGCGAAAGAGCCGTGGCTTCCTTCTGCTCGGCAGAGGTGGCTTCCTCCATCATGTGCAGGGAAGAATACACATGCACATCCTTCCAAGGCTGCCAGTGCAGACCGCGTTCCCAGCTCAGCGAATAGGCAGGAACCCATTTGTTACCGACACGTACAATATAGGCGCAGTGTCCGGGTTCACCGGCAGTCAGAGCCGGCACGCCGTTTGCCAGAGCGGCAAAAGCACCGAAGTGCGAGAGACTGCCGCAGACGCCGCCGATTTCATAGGTGAAACGGGCGCGGTTCTCGCCATAGATATCAGCGTAGGGTTCCAGGTATCCCGATCCGTGAATGCTCTCGCCATAGGGGTTGAAGAGGCGGTAGGCGCAGTGCCAGCAGGCTCCCGTGTATGATTCGGCAGGGTGGCTCACATTCTCCAGCAGCCACTCCAGGCTTTCGAGACTGCCGAAATCGTTGTCGCCCTTGTTACCACAAACCATGCGGCGTTCCCAGAACGGCAGCGTTTCGAACACATCGTTCAGATCACCGGCCTTCCAATGGCGCGTGTAGTAATCAGCTCGCTCCAGAGCGCGACCATACTGCCAACCGTAGCGGGCAAACTCCAGAGCCGTAGCCGTTGCGATGTCGCGCTCCATCTGATTGTATACCAGCTCGGGGTTTTTCTTCACCATGCCGTAGAGCATGTTGAGCATCTCGGCAACATACTGATTTTCACCGCTGTTGACAATCTGCTCCACCCAGTCAAGATTGTTGCCCACCAGCTCCATAAACTTCATCTCCTCCGACGATGTTACGAAGCTCGAAATGTTGTGAGGCATCTTGTATTCCTTTTGCAGGATGTCCAGCTTCTTCTTATTGTCGTTGTGAATCTTGGCAACACGGTTGGACAGAGTGGCTCCGGACTGCATCATGGCCTCATTCCTGTCAACTTCCTTGCTGAGACTCTCAATCTCTTTTGCCAGGTCTTCCAGACGCTTGGAGGAAAGTTCGTCAGAGCAGCGATCATTCTCTGCCAGCTGCCACTGCGCCAGCATCAGGCGATTACGTGGCACGGACAAAAATGCCTTCACATCCGAATTCCCAAGCCCCCGAAGCTTCTCCAGAATCTCGCGGGATAAACGCTTCTGCAAGTTCCCGGTATCTTTCCATTCGGAGCCATCAATATTGCTGCCGATGTAGGAACCGAGCTGTGCCTTGCTGATGCCCAGTGTCACGGAGGAATTACGGACAAACGAGGGAATTATCTCATCATTGCACAGATGGACAATCCCCGCCGTTGCAGCTAGCAGGACAACTCCTGTAGTAATTGTTTTTACTGCTTTCATAACGATAAAATTTTCTCGAACGAAACCTCCCGGATTCTACCAAGCGGGATTTCATGCGTCAAGCAGAAAACTCTTCATCTCAAGATGAAAAAAGCCCAGCAGGTACAATCACCTGCTGGGCCAAACTGATATGATGGATTATATCGAAAATTACTTGCTGAAGTAGCGCTTGAGCAGGCCGTCGAAGCCCTTGCCGTGGCGGGCCTCGTCCTTGCACATCTCATGCACGGTGTCGTGCACAGCATCGTAGCCCAGCTGCTTGGCACGCTTGGCAATGGCCATCTTGCCGGCGCAGGCGCCGTACTCGGCATCGGCACGCATCTGCACGTTCTTAGCCGTGTCGTTGGTGAGCACCTCTCCCAGCAGTTCCGCAAACTTGGCAGCGTGCTCGGCTTCTTCCCATGCATAGCGGCGGAAAGCCTCCGCCACCTCCGGATAGCCATCGCGCTCTGCCTGACGGCTCATGGCCAGGTACATGCCTACCTCGCAGCATTCGCCGGTGAAGTGCTCACGCAGTCCCTTAACGATTTCCTCGTCCAGCCCCTGAGCCACGCCTACGCGATGCTCATCCGCGTAGTTCTTCTCCGTTTCTTTCATCTCTTCGAAGGTATCGGCGCCGCATACCGGGCAAACCTCGGGCATGCCATCGCTCTCTACTACCTCGCCGCAGACGGTGCAAATGTATTTCATTGTGCTGTTTCCTTTCTTGTGTATGTTTTGGTGTGTGTATGTAAAAGTTCCCCGTTCCGTGGGGATGCGCTCATACTACTAGCTATTTTTCTATTCGTCAAGCCCGTTTATTAGAATTATTCTAAAATAGTTCATTTTTTATTCGTTTTTTACAAAAAAAATACCGCCAAGGGATGTTCCCCGGCGGTAAAAAGGGATGTTAGGTGTCGGAAATGGCTTATTTGGCAAAGGAAACTTCGACTTTCTTGCGTTTCCACATCTTGATGAAATCTTTTTCCAGTTTGGAAGCATCGCGATGCGGCTTGATGAGCTCCTGGGCCGCATCCGCATGGGAAGAATTATCGAGCAGCGCCTGCATGTATGCCTTCATGGCTTCCACGCCTTTCTTACCATCCAGATGCACATAGTAAGAAATCAGCATGACCGAAAGCATGTAGGTATCCTTCCCTGCGTCCATGTGGCTATACATGGTGGGCTGGTCCATGGTGAGAAATTCCTCCAGACTGAACGGGAAATCCAGAGCCCCGGTACCATTGCGTTTTTTCGCCTCATGCAGAACCATGGAGAACCCACGGTTGAAATCCAGCGTTTCCCCCACATAGGGGATGTAGCCGAGGTACTCTGCCCAGCCCTCATTGGCCCAGATGGGAAGGCCGTTGCGGACGAAGTTCTGGTGGGTAAGCTCATGCACCAGCACGTGGGTATTGATATCGCGAGACACGACCGCCCCGTCAGAGCCCAGTCCCAGGGATTCGAAGGGAACCATCACCTTATCCATAGCGATCTGCTCCTCTGCCAACGGGCCGAGCGGTTTCCCCTGCTCCGCCGGGGAGCGACGTGCCGAAAACGAGAACAAGCCGGCCGAATCAGCAGGAGCACCCCTGCTGATATATTGTTGTTTGGTCGGCCAGAGCTCAACCAGATATTTCTTTGCACTGCGGTCATCCGCCGTACGGGGAACGGGGAGCACCTCACCCACCGCCTTGTTGGCGGCAAAGGCGCATTCGAAGAGACGCCCCACCGTCTCGCAGGCGGCATCATCCAGAGCCACGGGGGAATGGAAACGGTAGTTATTCGTCTCGTAGACAAACCCGACCCCGGGCTGCTGTCCCTTGCTCTCCAGCACCGTCTCTTTCGGCACGGGGACCCCCTTGGGCCAATCGCCGGGGGAAGCCACGCGAACATTCTTCACGCCCATTTCCCGCAGTTCCTTTTTCTTGCGCGAAGCTTCCTTGCGTGGGTCTCGTTTTTTGGTTTTCTTTTTCTTGTCCGCCTGTTGCAGGGCGAAATGTTCCACCACACCATCGGCGGGCAGAATCGGGGCAGCGACAGCAAACGGGGCAAAAGCCACCAGAGCACCGAGCAGGGGGAAGAAAAGTCGTTTCATCTCTCTGATATCTGATTGTTGAGTGGAATATAATAGCGTGCCATGAGATGATGACCGAAAATCCGCAGGAAAGCAAGCCAAAAAGAGGGGAAAGGGTCATAGGTGCTTTATTTGATTGCAAAACGAGCACCGGGAGAGTAGAATAGGCGCGTGAAACTCACTCCGCTCAGATTCTACGCCATCAAGCTGGCAATGTTTTCCACCGTACTGGGGTACATGGCGCTGGATTTGTTTGTCTTTGAGGGGCCCATGCACGGATTCCTGCACGACAAGGAAAAAATCCGCACCTCCGAACTGGCGGCAGAGGTATACGGCGAGCCCATCACCCTGGGGCAGCTGGAGCGTTTCACGACAGAGCAGAACACCCTGGCCGGCAGAGAGACGGATGATCCGGCGCGCCGCGCCGGCATGATAATGGCGCTGGTGCGTGATAACCTGCTGCGACTTCGAGCCCGATACAATGATAAGAAGCTGCCGGATTGCCAAAAAGCAGCGGAAGAAATCGTCAAGCAGCTGGAATCCCGTGCTGACAATGAACAGGAGTTCACCGCTCATCTGGCAGGACAGGGATACACCCGCCGCAGTTTTACGGAGAAGATGGCTGCCCGCATGCGCCAGCAGATTTTGCTGGAACGCTCCGTTCAGGATGTCAGCGAGGTGGACAACGCCGCCATTGCGGCGCATTACAAGCAGGTTCGGGAGGAGCTGACCATCCCCGCTTCCCGCCCTCTTCGCCACATTTTTCTGGCAACAGAGGGAGCGGATGCCAATGAGGTGCGCAGCAGGGCCGAGCTCCTGCTGAAACGGTTAGAGGCCGGCGAAGATTTCAGTATGCTGGCCCGCGAGGCCAGCGAGGATGACCGGAGCGCCTCCAACGGCGGTAATCTGGATATCATCCACGACAACGGCACATTCCCGCTGCCCGAGCTCATGATATTCGATGACACGGCGCTTCCCGCCGGAACGCCCACACTGGTCCAGAGCCGCTGGGGCTGGCATATCCTGCTGGCCGGGCCGATTACCCCCGCCTATACGCCCTCTCTGGACGAGTGCCGAGAGAGCCTGCGAACCGCCATCATCAGCGCACAGCGTGAGCTGGGAGTCAACGGATGGTTCAAGGGTTCCATCAAGGAAGGTTTTAAACAGAAACGCATCATCATTCATGCCAAGTGATTATAGCATAACCGTCAGCCGCGCCGAACGCGGGCTGCACGGCACCATTATCGTACCCGGAGACAAGAGTATCTCCCACCGCGTAGCCATTCTGGGCGCATTGGCCGACGGCAGCATGCAGGTACGCAACTACCTGTGCAGCGAGGATTGTCTGAACACCCTCCGCGCCATGCAGCAGTTAGGTGCCGCCGTCACACCGGGCGATTGCCCGCAGAATTTCATCCTCACCGGCACCGGCATGGCGCCGAAAGCGCCGGAGCGAGATATTGACTGCGGCAACTCCGGCACCGGCATGCGACTGATGGCGGGCGCACTGTCTGCCCTTCCTTTCAACAGCACGCTGTTTGGCGACGAATCCCTGCAAAACCGTCCGATGAAACGCATCATCGACCCGCTCTCCGCCATGGGAGCCCGCCTGACTGCCTGCGGCAAAAAAGCGGGATGCGCCCCGCTGAAGATTGAAGGCGGCTCGCTGCACCCCATCCGCTACGAACTGCCCATGGCCAGCGCTCAGGTCAAGAGCGCCGTACTTCTGGCCGGCATGCTGGCAGAGGGAACAACCGCCGTACACCAGCCCGCCATTACCCGCGACCACACGGAGAGCCTCTTCGCCCACTTCGGAGTGCCCTGCTCCGTTTCGGCAGACGGGCTGGATATTGCCGTAACCGGACCCGTTCGCATCAAGGCGGCGGATATTGTGATACCGGGTGATATTTCCAGTGCCGCTTTCTGGCTGGTGGCCGCCTCCATCGTGCCGGGCAGCGAAATAACGCTGCGTCACGTGGGACTCAATCCCACCCGCGATGCCATCATCACCGTCCTGCGCCGCATGGGGGCAGACATCACCGTCACCAACCGAGTCGATGCAGGAGAACCCTACGGCGACATCACGGTCAGAGCCTCAGAGAAACTCAGGGCAACAACTGTGCTGAAGGAGGAAATTCCGAATCTCATTGACGAGATCCCCGTTCTGGCTGTCGCCGCAGCCTTTGCCGAGGGCACAACCGTCATCCGCAACGCTGCCGAGCTCCGCGTGAAGGAAAGCGACCGCATCGCCACCACCGCCGGAAACCTGCGTGCCATGGGTGCAGCGGTGGAGGAGTTCCCGGACGGCATGGAAATCACCGGCGGCAAGCCCCTGCACGGTGCCACGCTGGAGAGCTACGGCGACCACCGCATCGCCATGGGTTTCCTGATGGCGGGGTTGATGGCCGAGGGAGAAACCACGCTCCTGCACTGTCAGAACATCAACACCTCCTATCCCGGATTTGAGGCCCACCTGCGCGAGCTGACAGACTGACCCAATCCCCCCGCATACTCATGCCCCGCATCACAGAGGAGTGTGTTGCCCGAATCAAAGACTCCACGGACATCGTAGAGATGGTGGGGCGTTATATCCAGCTGCGGCGGGCTGGCAACGCCTGGAAAGCCTGCTGTCCCTTTCACGCGGAAAAGACCCCGTCCTTTCATGTGAACCCGGCGCGCCAGACCTTCCATTGTTTCGGCTGCGGCGTGGGCGGCGATGCCGTGAAGTTCCTGATGATGTTCGAGAACCTGGATTACCCCACGGCTCTGCGGCGCATTGCGGATATGAACGGCGTGGCCGTCATCGAGGAAGAAGAAAACCCGGAAATGGCGCGTCAGCGGCGCATACGCAGCCGAATCATTGAAGCCAACCAGCTGGCTGCCGACTATTTTCACCGCAAACTCTGCCGCGACCGCGCCGCCGCCCATGTGCGGGAGTATCTCAAAAACCGCGAGTTCAACATCGAAACAGCCAAAGCGTGGCAGCTCGGCTGGGCACCCGGAGATTTTCGCGAACTGGGGCAACTGGCCGCCTCTCGCGGGATTGACCACAAGGTGCTCACGGATGCCTATCTGCTGGGTCAGGGTAGCAGCGGCTCCTACCCCGTTTTCCGCGACCGTCTCATGTTCCCGATTCATAATATCCGCGGCGAAGTGGTAGGCTTCTCCGGGCGTATCATGCAGGAGGGACAGGATCCGCGCAAATACGTCAACACCTCCGAAACCGCAGCCTTCCGCAAAGGTGAATTGCTCTTCGGATTATACAAAGCCACGGGGCCCATTGCCAAGGCAGACATGTGCGTGGTAGTCTGTGAGGGGCAGCTGGATGTCATTGCCTGTCACGAAAAGGCGGATGTACGAAATGCCGTGGCGGGGCTCGGCACGGCATTCACGGAAGACCACGCCAACATCCTCCGCAAGTACGCCAAGAAAGCCATCCTCTGCTACGATGGAGACAATGCCGGTATCAAGGCCAGCGAAAAAACATTCCGCAAACTGGCACAGGCCGGGCTGGAGGTCTACCACGCCAGCCTGCCGGCGGGAGAAGACCCGGACTCGCTCATCCGCTCACAGGGGGCAGATGCCCTGCGAAGCGCCCTGCAACATGCGCGTCCCTATCTGGAGGTACGCGTCGGGCTGGAACTGGAGCAGATTAAAGGCGATGCCAATGCCCGCGCGGCGCTCATTCCCCGCATGGCAGACCTGGCCGCAGAAATTACGGACAGAAACCGCAGGGACGTGGCCGTGGCTGATTTGGCCACTCGTCTGAATACCGGGCTGGAATCGCTGCGCGAATCGGTGGACGCCATCATCCGCGCCCGCAAGGAAGCTCCGGCATACACCCGCTACAACACACCCGCTGAGCCCGCATACGAGGAGTCATGGGGAGAGGATGAGCCAATGCAGGAAGAACCGACTGCTCCGGTGATTCCCGTACGGCTGCACTCCGGCATACGCGGTATCATCGAGCTGGCGCTCAGCAACGCAGAGGTACAGCACATGCTGGTGGAACGCATCGAGGATCTGGTGGAACCCATGCAAACCCTCTCCGGGGGGCTTATCCTGCAAAAGATACTCGAAACCCTGCCGACCCCCGGCAACGAGGACGACTGGCAAGAGCTGCTGACCCGGCTTTCGCCGGAACAGGCTGCCGCCATGCACGGCTTCCCACACGCCGCCATTGAGCTGCCCCACCCGGCAGAGCATGTGGAACAGGCATGCACGCTGGTTGCCCGCGAAACCGTCCGCGCCAGAATTGATACCCTGCGCTCGCAGATTCGCACCCCCGGCTTATCACCGGAGGAAGGACTCGCGCTGATGCAGGAATGCAACGAGCTGATGAAGATGCTCAACGACTGATTGATGCCATGAGACCACCCGGAATGGAACAGGACATGAGGCAGAGCATGGTGGCTACTGCCGCCATGCAGCTCTTCATGCGTACCCTCCAGGCCACCAACATGGAGCTGCAGCAACTAGCTGCTCAAGCCGTTGCCACCAACCCAACGCTCGAAGAAAGCGAGCCCGCCGTCACCCCCGAAAGTTTTTCCCCCGCCGACACAGAGGGCTCGACTTTCCGTCCGGATTCCGTCACAGAATCCCCCTCCCTGAGCCGACATCTGGAAGAACAGCTGCGCCGAAGCGCCCTGCCCCCCGCCACGGAAGCGGCCGCTCTAACCCTGCTGCAACATCTCTCCCCGCGCGGCTTCTTCGAAGAAGCCCCGTCCGCCATCGCCGAACAGGAACACATCCCGTCTCGGCAACTGAAAGCGGCTCTCGCCGCCATTCGCGATTTAGACCCGCCAGGAGTGGGTGCTGAGGATTTGCGCGACAGCCTCATGCTGCAACTGAAACGCCTGGGGGAAGAGGACGGACTGCCCATGCTGCTGCTGCGGGAGCACTGGGAGGCGCTGATCCGGCATCGTTATGCTGAGGCAGCCCGAAAGTTGGGAACGGAGGAATACCGTGTGACCGATGCAGCTGCCCGCATTGCCCGACTCAATCCGAACCCCGGTGCCGGATTCGCGCCGGAAGAACGGATGATTTTTCAACCGGACATTGTGGTCGAGCGGGATGGGGATGACCTCACCGTGCAGCTGACGGGAGAAAACGTGCCCAAACTGGCTCTCTCTGCCGCTTACCGAGAGATGATGGCTGAACAGGCCGACAAAAAAGAAGTCCGGCAATATCTCTCCCACTGCTTCCGGGAGGGTCGCGACCTCATCCGCGCCATCGAGCAGAGGCAACAGACCATTCTGAAAGTCGCGCAGGCCATTGTGGCAAGACAACGCGATTTCTTCCTGCGCGGGGAGCAACACCTCCGCCCCATGAAGATGGAAGACATCGCCGCCGATACCGGGCTGCACACCTCCACCGTCTCCCGCGCCGTCAACGGCAAATACCTGCGCTATAACCGCAAACTCACGGAACTGCGCCGCTTTTTCTCAGCCGCCCTGCCCGCCGCCGGCGATACTGCCGTCTCCCCGGAAACCATCAAAGCCAAAATACGCGAACACATCGCCGCAGAATCCCCCGCCAAGCCTCTTTCAGATGCCAAACTGGAATCCCTGCTGGCCGCAGACGGCATGCCCGTCGCCCGCCGCACCATCGCCAAATACCGCGAACAACTCCGCATCCTCCCCGCCCACCTCCGCCGCAGAGGGTGAGCCATTCGATCAAAGACGTAAAAACGCATACATTTTTATGCAAATTCAAGATTGAATCTTGGATTTGCATAAAAAATCACTTAAAATCGTCACCATTCCCCGACCCTTGGGAGAGCATAGAAAACAGCCCGTCAGGGCTGACTCGAAGCCCCATCGCCTCCGCAGAGCGTGAGTCACCCTCCCCGGGAAAAGAACAAGAAACGCCTTATTTCAATGTTGCTGCAATTGACATTTTAAGCTTGCTAATCCGCAAATCCCGCTTTACAAAAGGGGGAAGGTCATCTAATATAGAGCGCATGAGCACTGTGTCCGACAACGTGGAAGCATTGGTAAAACTCGCTCTGGACGAAGATTTCGGCAGCGGCGATGTGACATCTCTTTATTTCGTTCCTGAAAATCTGCAGGCTCGCGCCCTGCTGCGTCCCCGCACACCGGGTGTTCTGTCCGGCGTGGAGGTGGCTCGCGCCGTGTTCAAGGCGGTGGATCCCTCCCTGAAAGTGGAGGTGTATCTGCATGACGGGGACCATGTCTCTCCCGGTGCCATTGTGATGATGATTGAGGGTAAGGCGCAGTCGATTCTGGGAGCTGAGCGTACGGCGCTCAACTTCATCCAGCGACTTTCCGGCGTGGCGACGATGACAAACAGGTATGTGCAGGCCATTGCCCACACGGGCTGCAAGCTGCTGGACACCCGCAAAACCACTCCCGGCTACCGTCTGCTGGAAAAAGCCGCTGTAGTTCACGGCGGTGGTAACAATCACCGTCTTGGTCTGTATGACCGCGCCATGGTGAAGGATAATCACCTGATGACGGACGGCGATACCACCCACCTGCAGAATTGCATCAACAAGTTGAAGGCGGATCGCCCCTGTGTGGAGGTGGAGCTGGAGGCCGATAATCTGACTCAGGTAGAAGCTTTCCTCAAGCTCAACGGTGTGGATTACATCCTGCTGGACAACATGAGCAACGATGACATGCGGAAGGCCATCGAGATGCGCGGCAACAATGCCAAGCCATATTTCGAAGCTTCCGGCGGTCTTACACTGGAAACAGCCCCCGCAGCCGCCGAGACCGGAGTGGATTTCATGAGCTTCGGCTGTCTCACCCACTCCGTCCCCTCCATGGACCTGGGGCTGGATTTCACCGTAGAGCGCTGATAATTAAACGATGCTCTCCCCCACAGAAGCGCTCATTACCCTGAACCTGATTCCCGGGCTCGGCTCTATTCGGATTCAGGGTCTGCTGGAGTATTTCGGCACCGCAGAGCTGGTTCTGGAAGCTCCGGCCGGGCTTCTGGAAAACGCCCCCCGCATCGGGGCCAAACTGGCACGCATCATTGCAGACTGGCGCAACAGTACCAATGTGCACGCCGAGCTGGATTGCGCCGCGCAGCATGGGGTACGCATTGTAACCCTGCTGGATGATGACTATCCCGCCATCCTCCGCCGCATGACCGACCCGCCCATTGTCCTCTACGTGCGCGGCGAATGGCGCGACAGCGATGCTGAGCGAAGCGTCGCCATTGTCGGCACTCGTGAAGCATCAGCCTACGGACAAACCGTTGCCCGCAAGTTCGGGCGAGAGCTGGCAGAGAACGGTTCCACCATCATCTCCGGGCTGGCCAGAGGCATTGACACTGCCGGTCATTGGGGAGCGCTGGAGGCCGGCGGGCGCACCATCGCGGTAATGGGGCACGGCATGGCCGGCATCTACCCCTCCGAAAATCAGGAACTGGCAGATGCCATCTGCAATGGTCACGGTGCCGTGGTGAGCGAGTTTCCCATGCTCACCCGCCCCGGACGCACCACCTTTCCACAGCGCAACCGCATAGTGGCGGCGTGGAGCCAAGCCGTTCTGGTAGCGGAAGCCCCGCTCCGCAGCGGCGCCATTCACACCGCGCATCTGGCAGCAGAAAACTACGGCAACAGCGTCTTTGCCATCCCCGGCAACATCACCCATCCCGGCTCGACCGGGTGCCATGCACTCATCCGTGACGGTGCCATTCTCTGTACAACACCCCATGAGCTGGAAAGTGATATGGGATGGATCAGGCAGCCCCAACAGCTGAATCTCTTCACGCCCCCTCCTGCCACGCCGAAAAAACAGCGCTCCGAACGGCCGGAGTTACCCACGGATACAACGCAGCGTTCCATCCTGTCCGCCATTGCGGCAGGCCATGATACGCTCGATACTCTCTGCCCGGCTCTGGGGATGGGGGCAAGAGAGCTCAACCCGCTCCTGATGAGGCTGCAAATTCAACGACTTATAGAACCCATTCCGGGCGGAAGATATCGTCAGATCTGAGTCCGACACTAACTTGATACAGCCATACTTTTGACTTGAAAAAAAGGGGCATCTGCGGTAGACTCCGCGCATGCGTTTTCTGGCCGTCTTTATCACTATCTGTTCTGCAGTACTGCTGAGCACCTGCACCCCGGCATACAGTTCCCACGTATCAGGTTCTCCGTACAATCGAACATACGGCAGTTATTCCGGGATGACGCACATCGGGGCTCGCCATAATCCGGCGCCCATACCGGCCGGTGCTCGAACCATCACCCGCACCTCCGCCTCTGCTCAGGCACCTTATCGAGCTTACAACATGCCCCAGGAACCGGCACCGAGGCCCAACTGCGCAGCGGTCTGTGTCATTGACCCCAATACGGGGCAAATATTCTACTCTTACAACGCCGACACCAAACGACAGGTAGCCAGCACCCAGAAAATCATCACCGCTCTCTGCGTCTGTGACGAGGGCGATTTGGACAGCATGGTCACCATCCATCCCGCCGATTGCAAGGCGCCGCCCATCCGCCTCAACCTCAAGCCGGGCACGGAATACCGTAAGAGCGAACTGCTCAAAGCCATGCTCATCGGCAGTTTCAATGATGTGGCTCTCTCTCTGGCGCGTGATACCGCCGGCAGCGTGGACGCATTTGTGGAACGCATGAACAAGCGTGCCAGGCGCATGAAAATGTACAACACGCATTTTGCCAACCCCAACGGGCTTCCGGCGGAACAATATTCCACGGCGCACGACATGGCACGTGCAGCCTGCTATGCCTACCACAATCGCACCATCCGGGAGTATATCAATATTCCGACATACGATTTTGTGAAAGCCGATGGGCGCATTCGCAAGATGAATTCCACCAATCGACTGCTCCGTACCTACCCCTGGGTACACGGTATGAAAACGGGTTACACCAACGCCGCAGGCAAGTGTCTCATCTCCTGCGGTTCGTATAATGGGCGCTCTGTCATTGTCGTTGTCCTGGGCAGCACCAGCAGCAAAATCTGGGGAGAATCGCTCAAATACCTCAAATGGGCACTTAACATTGCCTGATATTACAGCAACATCATACTTTTTTACTTTTCATTGCAAATAAAAATGGTTATAATGACGGCTGTACGCATATATTGATGGCATCCGGAGGCAACAGAAAGCGCAATCGACGGAGGGCGGAAGCAGACCGTTCTCTGTGGGGCTTTTTGTTCAAAAAAGAGGGCGATGAGCCTCAGGATTTCACCCGTGGATCCTTTTACCAGCCCGATGGAGAAGAAGAAGATACGCCCCGTTTTTCTCCCATCACCATGCTGAATCTGTTGTGGCAGAAGTTCAATTTCTGGACCACCACGGCCGTTCTTCTGTTCCTGTCATTCACTTTCATGCTGGGTCTGCTACTGCTCAACATGTGGATACCGCAGGACATGTCGGATATCGCCGGCTACACCGACAGCGGCACAGCCAGGGATATAACCGCTCTCATCCGCAATGCCAACGGTCGGGAAATAACCATCACGGAAACGGATTTGAACCGCTACCTGCGCTCTACCTGTCGATTGCGGCAAACCGGTCTGTTTTCCATCATCGCAAAATGTCATGGTGTGGGGGTGCGGATTCATGACGGGTATATGGAAGTCGTCATTGACCGCATCATCGGAGCCAACCTGCACCAGACAACCGGAGTTCACCTCAGTTTCAGTCGTAAAACCGAGCTCGGCAGGCCGGTATTGAAAGTTGATTTTTGCGGAGGTGAGCCACTTCTCGGCAATATGCCGCGCGGTGGAACAATTGGGAAAGTTCACATCCCCCAGCACCACATCCGCATGCTCAAGCCTGCATTGGAAACACTGTTGGCCTGTTATCCGGAAATAACCTCCCTCATGGAACAGTACGGGTATTGTCCTGAATTCCGCAAAGGCTCTCATGGAACCGAAAGCACCCTCCGCCTCGTGCCATACTCATTCACTTCTAACTAAACAATAATCATTTACAGCATTATGAAAATAAAACACTCCGTTCAGCTTCTGTTCACCGCAACGTGTACCCTTTTCCTTACTTCCTGTATTTTCCAGCAAGTAGCCAATAATTTCATTCGCGACGAATATCCCGGAGAGCGTCCGCCTCACGTCATCGAAGATAATAACGGCAAACCTGCTTCCAACAGGTGGATTACTGTCAACCCCACGGATTTACCTCCGTCCGGGCATCTGAACGGTAAAGTCGAATACGCCGAGGACGGTCTCCCCTACAGCCTGCCCTGCGAGTTTTCCAACGTGCTGGTTTCCCCGTACGCCCCCAATTACCAGCTGGATTACAGCAACAGTAAAGTAGGCTCCAAAGTGTGGGACCCCTACACCAGAAAGCCCTTTTACATCCAACGCCATTACACATTCAACTAAACAATGACTGCCATGGCAGGAAATACACCCGAAAAGAAAAAAAAGGCAACACTCCTGCAGTATGCAGGGTTGTGGTCATACAAAGTTTTCTGCTTCTTTCTGCGGCTGCTGGATATCCGATTGGTTGCCCTCATCGGCCGGAGTGCAGGATATCTGGTATGGGCAGTTTCCTCCAGAAGGCGTGCCATTGTCGCACGCAATTTCCGCATCATTGTTGACCCGATGCTGCGCAAGGACAAGCTGAGTTCCATGGTGCGACGCAATATGGTTCGTACCTCCATGAATCTGGCTTGTTCCCTGCGTACCGGGCTCATGAGCAAAAAGGAAATGGAACGCTCCATCCGAATGGAAGGAGCAGACCATTTTGAGGCTTGCGGTCAGAATGGTCATTGCGTTATCTCCTGTATCCCGCACGCAGGCAACTGGGAAATTCTGGCGCGTATTCGTCCCTATTTCACCAAAGTGGAACACTTTGGTTCCATGTACCGCCGGATGAGCAACCCCCTGCTGGAAGACTTGGTATACAAGTCACGCACAGCCTATGGCTGTGAAATGTTCAGCAAGGAGGACGGACTGCGAAATGTTCTGAAACTGGCGCGCACCGGGGGGCTGCTGGGAGTGCTCAGTGACCAATTTACCCAAGAAGGGTTATTCCTGCCCTATTTCGGCAAGGTAACGGGAGTCACACCACTACCGGCTCTGCTTTATAAACGTTGCAAAGGTAAGGGGCATCTCTTCTCCGTATTCACCCGCAACACGAAGCTGGGATGCTGGGATGCCGTGCTGGGGCGCGAAATCCAACTTCCTGAGAAGTGTGACACCATGGCAGAGCTCACCATGCAGGTGAATCTTGCTCTGGAGAAATGCCAGAACGAGGATATCATCGATGGATTCTGGATGCACCATCGTTGGAAATGCACCAATGTGTTTGCCCCTCAACAGGATGATGAGGTAGTCGAGGTAGCAAAAGCACACACGAAGCTTCCCTTTCGCATTGTCGCCTGTCTTCCGGACTCTTTTGAGGAAGCCATGCTCACCATCCCGGCACTTCGTGTGCTGAGCAGTTGCCGTTTTGATGCTCAATTAACCGTCGTTTGTCCGGCTGAGCAAAAGGGATTCTGGCATAAAGAAGCCTATGTCACCCATGTGGTCACCTCTGACGAAAAACGCACGGCTTTCGAACAGTTGGAAGATGATGAAATTTATAAAGATGGGCCTTTCGACATCATCTTCATGTTCAGCTCCAATGAAAAGGTCTTCCGCAATCTGCTGAAGCTTGCCCCCATCCATGTAAGTGCGCTCGGCGATAACCCGCTGCGAAAAAAATACCGAAAAGCCATTCGGGCGCAACATGAAAGCATGCCGATGGTTCGTGGTCAACACCGCAGCCGATATTATCTCGATCTGCTGAATAATACGCACAAGTTGTCTATCGAAAACGGCATATTGGCCGTTGCAGATTCCGGTAATGCAGAGGCGACAGGCGTTTTCATTGCTCCCTTCTCCACGCTGGGAGAGGCCGATTGCTGGCCGGAAGCCAAATGGAAGGGGCTCACGGAAAAACTCCCGGAGAAGCCGACCCTGTTGGCACTCTCCTGTGACAAAGATAAGTCTGAGGCCATGGCCAAGCGGCTGGGCATCAATAGCTGCATTGTTGCGCCGGAAGATATCCGCACCGTCCTTGGTCCCAACACGAAGCTCTACGCCGCGGACGGTCTGTTGCCGCAGCTGGCGGCTCACAGCAACTGTCCCTGCACGGTACTGATGAGCAGTCGCTCACCGGAACAGTTCGGGCCCATGAGTAAGAACGATAAAGTCGTGTATCACCATGCACCCTGCCACCCCTGCTACCGCAACAACTGCGACCAAGGCAAGGAGCATTGCACCGACGCCATCACCGTGGACGACGTGCTGAATGCAACAGCCCCCAAATGCCAAACCATATCAACACCAGGCAGCAGCCAAGAATCGGCAGCGGGGCAATAAAGCTCAACACCTCTCCCGGCAGATAACACGCCTCTCCTGCCCCCCATAGCACAGGCAGTTTCTGACCGGGCAAGGGCACTCGTCCATTGTGGGAATAGAACGAGGAAGCAGTCCTCACCGATTTTTCAGCGCCATCCGGCAGCACCCGAAGATGATAGGGGCTGCCGGATGTTTGTGTACTCCCCCATTCTACAGCCACCACCTCAGCAATACTCACCTGTCCCAGTGCCGATACCAGCAGTGTATCGCGCCGGCTGAAGTGCGGAGCTTTTGTTGAATAAGTGAGGAATACCACCCCACACGGCAGGTGTACAGCCGGGGTGCGGCGGTGGGTCGGCGGGGGTAC
>CAYYKC010000044.1:0-18331 GCA_964471605.1 uncultured Akkermansia sp.
ATGTGGTCACATTGTGATATGAAAATTCAAATTCCACATTATTTGGGCTTGACCCAAAAATGAAATTAATTCAACGCCGAGCCTATGGCTATCGTAACTTCCAAAACTACCGTTTAAGAGTGTTAATTGAATGTGGTCACATTGTGATATGAAAACTCAAATTCCACATTATTTGGGCTTGACCCTTATTTGGGCTTGACCCCACTTGTCGAGGTGGCTGGTGAAGAGCCGGCAGCTGTGCAGACAACAAAAAAGGATGCCCCGTTGGGACATCCTTTTTTGTTGTACACGAAGCGGACGGGGCTCGAACCCGCGACCTCAGCCGTGACAGGGCTGCGCTCTAACCAAACTGAGCTACCGCTCCTTGCCTCTGCTGCTCTCGCCTTGCGGCGGGTGCGGGCGGATTATACGCAGAGTATGGGCCGATTGCAAGCTTTTTTTTTGTAAAAATGTCAATTTTGGGCAAAAAAGCCGTTTTTTGGGGGGCTTTCTTGTTGTGTCAGAGGAATTCGCGCTTGGCGGCAGCGGGGATGGCGTACATGAAGCGCTGGCCGTAGTATTTGCCGGTGATGCGCGAATCCAGCAGGGTGATGATGCCGTGGTCGGTGTGGGAGCGGATGAGGCGTCCGATGCCTTGGCGGAATTTCAGGACGGCTTCCGGGAGACTGTAGTCGCGGAAGGGGTTGCCGCCGTGAGCCAGAATGGCTTCGGAGCGTGCTTCCACCAACGGGTTGCCGGGGGATTCAAAGGGGATGCGGGTGACGATGACGTTGGAAAGTGCCTCGCCGGGGACATCCACGCCGGTCCAGAAGCTGTCCGTGCCGAAGAGGACGCTGCCGATGTGGTTTTTGAAGCTTTGCAGCATTTGGGAGCGGGTGAGAGCATCACCTTGCACCAGCAGGGGCCACCCCCTCTCTTCGCAGAAGGGGCGCAGGCGTGCCGCCTGAGCGCGCATGAGGTTGTAACTGGTGAAAAGGACGAAGGCGCGGCCTTGTGATTCATCCAGCGCACGCATAATCCAGTCGGTGAGGGCGGGCTGGTACACCTCTTCCTCGCTGGCCGGTGGCGGCGGGGGCATGCTGCGGGCCACGATGACGCGCATCTGCTCCGCAAAGTTGAACGGACTGCCGATTTTGAGGGTGGCGGCACTCTCCGCACCAATGCGTCCGGAGAAGTAGTCCATGCCGCGTTCTCCTGTAGAGAGGGTGGCACTGGTGCAGATGCAGGCGCGACCGGATTCGAAGAGTTTTTCGCGCAGCACGGGTGCCACATCGATGAGCGCAGAGCGGATGTTCATGTAGCGCCCCTCCGCGCCGCTACTTTCTGCCCAGTAGACGGAGGTGTCACTCTGCGTGAGCTTCACCAGTTCTCCGGCGGCGGCGCACCAGGCCAGCAGGCGGGTGGCTGTGTCCAGCAGCTCGTCGCGGGTGAGGGTGTTTTCCTCTGTTGCGGCCATTTCCCGCACTTCTTTGTAGAGCTCCTGCAGGGCGGGGGAGAGGATATCCTCTGTCCATTCAGGCGTGCGTAACCGCACCGTGCCGTGGTGGGCGTCCAGCTGGCAGTCGGCGCGGGCGGCGCGGAAGAATTCTTCCGTGGCCACCTGTGCCTCTTCAATCAGTCGCAGCAGGTTCGGGGTAGCATTGCGGCGCATGGCCCCCTTGTGCGTATGCGGGTTGTAGAGTCTCAACAGGTCGTAGGTGAGCTCCGCCTCGCTCAGATTGAGCCCCAGCTGGTGGGCGGCGACGGTCTCGATGGTGTGCGCCTCGTCCAGAATCACGAAGTCGCCGGGGAAGATGAAGCCCTGCGGGGCTTCCTCATCTTCTGCAGCCATTTCCTCTGTCAGAGCCAGCAGCCCGAAAAAGAGGGTGTGGTTGAGCACCACCACTCGCGCTTCCTGCACGCGGCGTCGAGCCGCCTGATAGGGGCAGTCCGGCCCGCAGTTGCGCGGGGTGCAGACGTGGTTTTCGCTGCATACCTGAGCCCACACCTTGGGGGAGATGTTCAGTTCTGCGGGAAGCTCTGCCAGCGAGCCTTCGCCGGCTGCGCCGCTGTTGAACCAGAGCTGTAAATCGTGCAGCTGTTTGGTTTCGGCCTGGTTGAAGAGGTCGGTAGCCTGCTCCAGCGCACGGCGGAGGCGGGTTTTGCAAAGGTAATTGGCTCGGCCTTTCAGCAGAGCGGCGGTGAACTCGCAGTTCAGCGCACGGGCGACGGTGGGGATGTCCTTGTGGAATAGCTGTTCCTGGAGGTTGATGGTGTGGGTGGAGATGACGGCCTTGCGGTCATGCTCCAGCGCAAAGCGGATGCCGGGGATGAGGTAGGCGAGCGATTTGCCCACGCCCGTGCCGGCCTCTGCCAGCAGAGCCGTATCCGTTTCCAGAGCGCGAGCCACAGCTCCGGCCATTTCCTGTTGCTGTGGGCGGAACTCGAAGCCACGGGCTCCGGAAAGAATGCCCGTGGCTGAAAAATCCTGCAGGGTCTGGTCGTAGAGCTGGCCCACAGCGGCTGGAAAGGGGGAGCGTTTGTTACAGCGGGCGGTCGCCGGAGGCGGGCAGCTTGATGTAGAGCGGCAGATCCGGGAAAAAGGTGCGCAGGGTGTTCACATCCGTGTTACCATCGATGAAATACCACTGGTTGAGCTTCGTGCCGCGGCTGATGCCTGTGTCGGTGATGATCTCATCCCGCACGGCAAAGATGTGGCTTCTGCGTTCCATGCGGGTGGTGCCGTTGCGGCTCGGCATGCTGATGACTAGCGTGGTGGGCAGCACCACAATGCGGCTGCGGTCTTTCGTCTGCTGCACTTCCTCAACGGCGCGAATCCCCTTGGTGTCCTTGCGGACGGCCTGTACGGAGGCCATGGGCGGCGTGACCACGTATTCCGAGTAGGGGGCTCCTACGGTGAAGCTTTCAATCTTGACCCCACCATCCTTCATGGCCTTGCCCATGCGGGCGTATTTTTCGCGCAGGGCGCGGTCGCTGGCAATCATGCGGGCTCGGGCTTCTTCCGTGGTCTCACTGCGGTTGTTGATGCCCATGATGCGGTGGGCGCGCGCCGCCTCGCTGCCGGGGACAGAGGCGCTGAGTTGGTCGGCATAGGTGCGGCGCAGCGGCGGGTACATGGAATCCACCGCCCAGCCCATATCGCAGTTACGCACAGCTGCACCATAGCGGCGGGCGGCCTCGCGGGCGTTGTTGGCGGCATCGGATGCAGCCATGCTGACACCGGATAACAGCCCTGCCGTCAGCAGAATCAGGAGGAAAGCTTTCTTCATGCCCTCCATCCTACCAGCTATACCGCAGCGGCGCAAGGGTGAAGTTTGTACTACTCACCCCTATATCCCAATGATGCTGAAGTAGGTCAGATAAAACACGAGGTAGTAGAGGAGCAGGGGGATGACACCAACGAACAGCACTGTGTATAAAATGGCTTTCATCAGCCGCCGTTTGCATATCTCGTATATCAGGAGAAAAATACAGATAAGTGGGATACCGAACTCCAGGGCAAAGACCACATATTCATTCGTCTGAGTACTTATCCGGCCGTACAGGGAGGCCCCTGTAAGGGAATACCCGATGGCAAGCATCGTCAGAAGGATTTTTTTGGCCATTTCGCGAAGGTTAAGGCGCAAACAGGCATCAGAGCATGGTGGACGGGAAGAATTCGCCGGTGGTGAGCAGGTGGTGCAGCGTCAGCCCGGCAATGAAGGCCGCAATCAGCACGGCAATCACATAGAGGGGCTTGATGAGGGTGATAATCGGGTTCTCCCGCTTGATTTCGATTTCCGGGATATGAGCTGCGGCATCGCTGCGCAGGCTGCGTGTGCGACCCACAGGCTTGCGGCGCAGTTGCACGGGTACGACCTCGGCCCGGGTCATTTTGGTGGTTTCCTCTTCCTCATCGTCGCAGTTGTCCTCTTCGGATTCTGCTTCATCGGCTTGCGGTTCCTCTGCCGGGAGTTCCTCGACGTAGGTGAGTTGTGCCGCACCGATACCGTAGGGGACACCTGCGACCAGAGCCACGCAGTTGTGGGCGCTGTCGTTAGCCGTCAGCATCAGTTCCGGGGTGCAGCCACGGAGCGTGTAAAGGTTCAGCCCGGCATTCCACATCAGCTCGCAGTGCTGCGCGGCCACGCCTTCCGTGTCAGCGATGCGGATGTCGCAATCCTCGCCGCTGCCCAGCAGATACATGAACTCCGGGTTGAGTTCATAGACCTGAGGTGTACCGCTTGCGTCTGTAATATAAATGGCTGCCATGCTCTGCTCAGTATGCCAGAATCCGCCGGAAAAGCAATCCCAAAATGGTTTTCCGGGGGAGTCGATGCTTGTTTTTTGAGCGGAGTGTGACGATGTTACCACCAAACAGGGCGGGGAAAATGGTTGAAGAACGGAAAGAATTACGTTACAATAAGCGTAGGTAGAGAAGATATGTATCCACGTTTTTCCTTAATCACCATTTTTCTGATGGCCGGGGTTGCGATAGCGCAGATGCCCGGAGGGGCTGTTCCCCACGTTCAGGTGGAAAAGGCCGTTCGCGGCAAAGACCGCATTGTGCGAAAGAGTATTGCTCATGCGGAGCCCATCAGCACGGTGAATATCTCGGCTGCGGTATCAGGATACCTGCATGAGGTGCGCTTCAAGGAAGGCAGTATGGTCAAATCCGGAGATGTGCTCATGGTTATTGACCCCATCCGTTATCAGGCTGCCGAGCAGAAAGCGCGTGCGGCTGTCGCTCAGCTGGAGGCTCAGATTGTGTATGCCGGAAATCGGTATGCTCGCCTTTCCCGCCTGGCGGAACAGCAGGCAGCCTCCAAAGAGGATATGGAAAGCGCCCTGGCCACGCTGGAGGAGCTGAAAGCCAAACGCTCTGCCGCCCAGGCCAATCTGGTGAAGGCGCAGAAAGATTTGTCCGACTGCACCATCAAGGCAGAGATTACCGGGCGCATCGGTCGTCTCAGCTTTTCGCAGGGCAATTATGTGAATGTGGGTGAGATACTGGCCACTATCACCCAGATAGATCCCATTTACATGCGGTTCCCGCTCAGTCAGACTGATGTGAACAGCATTTTCGGCGGCCCGGGGAAGATTGCCGATGTGTCGAAAGTGAACATCATCACCGCCAATGGCGTGCGCTATCCGGCCGAGGGGAAGGTAGCTATCGTGGACAACCAGCTGACCGGCGATACAGACAGTTACACGCTCTGGGCCAAATTTGACAATGGGGAGCATGTGTTGACTCCTCGCGGTATCGCCGCTCTCCGTATTGCGCTTGCCGATACGGCGGAGGTGACTATGGTGCCGCTCACGGCTGTGCAGTACGATGCCGACGGCTCCTTTGTTCACACGGTGGATGAGAACAACGTGGTGGCACGCCGCAATGTGGTGGCCGGCCCCATTCAGGGGCGTCTGCAATCTATCTACGAAGGGCTGGAAGCCGGTGAAACCGTCATTATCGATGGTGCACACAAGACGCGTGTCGGCCGGAGCATTGTTCCCGTGCTCAATACACCTCCTGAGGAGACGAAGAATGAAACTGCCGCAGTAGCGGCAGAACCGGTGGTGATGGTCAGGACTGATACCGTGAGCGAGATAGAGGATCCGACGGTCATTACCTGTCAGGGGGCTCGCATCGAGGCTATCAACACCGTTTCCCTGCGTCCGCTGGTTCAGGGGCTGCTGGAAGAACCGCAGTTCAAGGAGGGTGATATGGTGAAGAAGGGGGATGTGCTCTTCCGCATCGACCCCGTCCGTTATCAGGCGGTGGTGGATGCCTGTAAATCCGAAATTGCCCAGCTGGACGTGCGTATTCAGGATGCGCTGGTGAAGCTGAACCGCCAGAAATATCTGCTGGCGCGCAATGCCACCAGTAAGGACGAAGTGGAGAGCGCCCAAGCCACCTATGATGAGCTGACGGCTGCCCGCCAGGCGGCTGTGGCAGACTTCACCGTGGCGCTGGATGACCTTTCGCGCTGCACCATACACGCCGGGATGGATGCCCGCATCGGTCGCGTGAATTTCTCCGGCGGTAACTACATCACCGACACTAAATCCCCGCTGGCCACGCTGGTGCAAATCAGCCCCATCTATGTACGCTTCTCCATGAGTGAGAATCGCATTCTCTCCGCCTTCGGCAATGTCTCCAAGCTCATGAACGAGGCCGAAATCTCGCTGGTGACCGCCTCCGGCAATGTCTACGGTGAGAAAGGGCATGTGTGCTTCGGTGACAACGTCATCCGCACGGCTACCGATACGCAGAACATCTGGGCCTTCTTTGATAACAAAGACGGCCGCCTGAGTCCGGGCGGCGTGGTCACCATCCGCGTGAAGCGGAAACCGGAGTGCAAAGTGCCCTCCGTGCCGGCAGATGCCGTGCTGGTGGATACCTCCGGGCATTATGTCTTTGTGGAGGATAACGGCTATGCCCGCCGTCAGCAGGTTCTCTGCGGCGATACCACAGCGGATGGTCGCACGGCCATTCACTACGGACTGACCCCCGGCCGGAAAGTCATCACCACCAATCTGGCCTCTCTTAGCGATGGAACACCCGTGCAACCTGAATAACCTTTTACGACGACCATGTTTTCCGAATTTTTCATTCATCGTCCCAAGTTTGCCTTCGTCATCTCCATTGTCATGATGCTGGCGGGGCTTATCTGCCTGTCGCTCATGCCGGTGTCGGAATACCCGGAGGTGTCACCGCCCACGATATCGGTGCGCATGAACTACGCCGGAGCCAGTGCAGAAGAGCTGGCGCAGGTGGTTGCCGCCCCGGTGGAGGAACAGCTCATCGGTATGGATGACCTGGAGTATTTCTACTCCTCCTGTGCCAACAACGGCTCTTACTCGCTCACCCTCATTTTTGCCTCCGGCACCAATGATGACATGGCTATGGTGAACGTGTCCAACGCCATCAAAGCCGTGGAATCCAAGCTCCCGGCAGAAATCAAGCAGACCGGCTACAACGTCCGCAAGCGCTCGGGCGATATGCTCTGCTTCCTCAATTTCAGCTGCGATGAGAACAAGATGAGCATTCTGGAGCTCTCCAACTGGGTACGCATGAACGTGAAGGACCGTGTGTGCCAGGTGGACGGTATTTCCAGCGCGGATATCATTCCCAGCCGCGATTACGCCATGCGTGTGTGGATGAACACCACCCGCATGAGTGCCCTCAATATCACCCCTGCCGACATCAAATCCGCCATCAATGAGCAGAACATCCAGGCGGCGGCAGGCTCCGTGGGCTCGGAAGATGAGGAGTCCTACGCCACGTTTAAGGTGACGGCTACCGGGCGACTCAAGACCGTGGAGGAGTTCGGTAACATCATCGTCAAACGCGGGCTGGACGGCCATGTGACCATGCTCAAGGATGTAGCCACTATCGAGCTGGGAGCGGAGCGGAATTCCGGTTACAGCCGCGTGAACGGCAAGGATTCCGTGGGCATGATTGTGTTCCGCAACAACGATGCCAACGCCGTGGCCACCGTGGGCGCACTCCAGGACTGCATGAAGAAGATTGAGAAAAACTTCCCGGACGGCATGGACTGGCGCATGGGTTATGACCCGACCTTGGCCATTTCCGCCACCATGGAGGAAATCGCCATCACGCTGGCATTGGCACTTTTCCTCGTGATTCTGGTGACCTACCTCTTCCTGCAGGATTGGCGCGCCACACTCATTCCCTCGTTGGCCATTCCGGTATCGCTGCTGGGTGCGTTCATGATTATGTATCCGCTGGGCTATACCATCAACGTGCTGACCATGTTCGGTCTCATCCTGGTGATTGGTTCACTGGTGGATGATGCCATCGTGGTGGTGGAAAACGTGATGCGCATCATCCAGGAGGAGAAACTCAGTCCGAAAGAAGCCACCATCAAGAGCATGAAGCAGATTACCGGTGCAGTGATTGCCACTACCCTGGTGACGCTGGCCGTGTATGTGCCCATTGCCTTCTATGGCGGCATGGTAGGTGTGATTTACACACAGTTCTCCGTGACCATGTGTGTGGCACTCTGTATCTCCACCCTCAATGCGCTTACGCTTTCCCCGGCACTCTGTGCGCTCATCCTGCGTCCGGCAGACGCGAAGCAGAGTCGACTGAGTGTTTTGTTTGTTCCCTTCAACTGGATTCTGGAGAAGTCCCGCGCCATCTACCTGAAGGGAGCCTCCGTGCTGGTGAATAATGCATGGCTTACCGTGCTGATGCTGCTACTGGTTATAGGGGGTAACTATGTGTACTTCGCCGGGGCTCCCGCATGGTGGAATGAAATCTTCCGCAGCGCTCCGGCAGCAGCTGCCGGGAAACCCGGTGCGGCGCAGCAGGATAAGGGCTTGGATTTCCTTTCCCTCATTGCCCCGAAGATGATTAACAGCTCCTTTATTCCCACAGAGGATAAGGGCGCACTCTTTGTCATGGTGAACATGGAGGGTACGGCCACAGCCAAGCAGCGTACCGATAAAGTGATGCTGCAGATTGAGGAAAAGGTCAAGAATATCCCCGGCATTGATATGGTGACCACCCAGAGTGGTTACAGCTTTGCCTCCGGCTCCGGTGAGAGCAACGGCATGATGATTGTGCTGCTCAAGCACTGGAGCGAGCGCACTACGCCCGAACTGAGCAACACCGCTATTGCTGCTGCCATCAACAAGGCTTGTGCGGATATTCCCCAGGCCTCCATCATGGCCGTGACCCCGCCCGCCATTCAGGGCCTCGGTATCACGGGCGGTATTTCGCTGGTGTTGACGGTTTCCGGTGATGATGCCACACCGCTGCTGTTGGGCAACATGGTGAAAGAAATGCAATCCCGCCTCCAGTCCCGCACGGATCTGGTGACCATGGTGCGCAGCGAGTACAATGCCGAGAATCCCCAGATTTTCCTGGAGGTGAACCGCCAGAAAGCCCAGTCGCTCAATGTCCCGGTCAGCACCATCTTCAGCACCCTGCAGAGCGTGATGTCCTCGTACTATGTGAACGATTTTACCCTCAATGGCTTTAACTTCAAGGTGATGATTCAGGGCAACACCCGCGACCGCCGCACGGCGGATGACATCCTCAACCAGATGGTGCGCAACACCAAGGGAGAAATGGTGCCGCTCTCTGCCCTCTGCACCCTCTCTTACCGCATGGGTCCGGCGTATTACGAGCGCTTCAACCAGTACATGAGCGCCAATATCACCGTGCAGAGCAAGGCCGGGGTCGGTTCCGGGCAGGTCATGAAGTTCATTGAGGACACCATTGCTCAGCTCAACGATGAAGAACGCAAGGCCGGACGCGACCTCATCTGGGGCGCGGAGTGGAAAGACCTCTCCTATCAGGAGCGGCAGAATGAGGGTAAACTCGCACCGCTCATTGCTATGGCCGTCATCTTTGCCTACCTCTTCCTGGTAGCGCAGTATGAGAGCTGGACCACGCCGGTGCCGGTGATACTCTCCGTGACCGTGGCCACCATGGGTGCCCTTATGGGAGCCCAGCTCTTCGGCTTGTCCATGTCCATCTATGTGCAGCTGGGTATCCTGATGCTCATCGGTCTGGCCGCCAAGAACGCCATCCTCATGGTGGAGTTCAGCAAGGAAGACCATGAGAACGGAACCCGCATTCAGACGGCTGCCCTCAACGGTGCGAGCCAGCGTTTCCGTGCCGTGCTCATGACGGCTATTTCCTTCCTCTTCGGTATATTCCCGATGGTGGTGGCCACCGGCTCCGGTGCCGCCAGTCGTGTGGAAATCGGCGTGACAACCTTCTTCGGCATGCTGTTGGCCACGGTGTTCGGTATCTTCATGGTGCCGCCGCTTTACTCCATCTTTGCCCGCATGCGCGACTGGACCGCCGCCCGCCTGCGTCTGCGCCGCATCAATACGATTGCCCGCAACAGATAAGGGTAACAACACCACTTCTCCTCCTTCCCGCGCTCCCCGGAATCATCGGGTGGCGCGGGAATTTTTTGTTGCGATGAACACCGGACTATGGTATTGTCTCTGCAAAGAACAACAAAAGAGACCCGATGAAATTGAATCGCGAACGGAGAGTGATGGTGGGGGTGTTCTGCATCGTTGCGCTGGCGGTGGCGCTGGTGGGCAGCGGAAAGATTGAACTGAGCAAAATCGAGGAGACGAGTGCGCCGGTGTTAATGGCTCATCCTGATGTTGTGCCGGAATGGGCTGCCCGTCTGGGAAGCCCTGCTGCGATGATGGAAATGTCAGGCTATTTGTTTTCTTACGGGCGCGATGCGCAGGATGAGAATGCGTTGAAAGCGGCGGTAGCTCTGTGGCGTTGTGCGGCGGCGCGTGGGGATGCCCGCGCACAGTTCCTCGTGGCCTCGTTGTATCGGGAGGGGGACGCTCTGCCCAAGGATGAGGCACAGGCCGTCCGTTGGTATCGCAAGGCTGCGGAGCAGGGGCTTGCCGAGGCTCAGTTTTATTTGGGTGTCTGTTACGATTTCGGCAACGGCGTGCCGCAGGACAGCCGGGAGGCGGTGAGGTGGTATCGCGCCGCCGCAGAGCAGGGGCAGGCAAATGCACAGTACAATCTTGCCTGTTGTTATGAGGCAGGTGAGGGCGTGGAACAGGATGTCGAAGCTGCCCGAGTCTGGTATGGCAAAGCCGCTGCTCAGGGACATGATGAGGCTCGTGAGGCGTTGGAGAATCCGGGTGAAGAAGACGCTGCCCGTTAGGTTATTTCGCGAGCTCTCAACGCCTGCTCTGAATCAGGCTTTGAGGAAGGCTTTGTGTCGGTAGAGGAAGAGGAGGGTGACCCAGAGGAGCAGGAGACTGAGGGCGGCGTGTACGAGGACGGCGGCGGAGCCGCATTGTGCGCTCAGTCCGTAGATGAGGGGGTGGACGGCGCTTTGCCAGATGCTGTGGCCGCCCGGACCGTGGATTTCCGTAAGCAGGTAGGCGAGCAGGGCGTTGCAGCCGATGACTTGCAGGGGGAAGGCGAGGGCGGCGAGCCGGGAGCCGCCGCAGTCGAAGAGCAGGTGGAAGAGGGCGAGCAGGAGCACGCACCAGCCGCCGCTCCACAGGACGGCTGTGGTGGTGTAGATATGTTTGATGAGGGGCGTATCGGCTTCCAGCAGCAGGGCAGAGAGCAGGCAGGCAAGCCCGATGATGCTCATGATGCCGACGGTGCGAAGCCCTCGGCGGGCAAGGATGAGGCTGCCGCAGATGCTGCCCATGAGGGTGAGCCCCCCGAAGGAGAGTGCTGTGAGAATCCAGCTGTAGGGTGTGCCGTCATGCCATGCGCCCTGCAGGAGGCGGTCAACATAGCCGGCCAGGTTGTTATCCGGCAGGAAGAGTCCGCCCGGATTCCCGGCATAGGGAACAAAGCGCAGCAGCGCCCAGTAGGTGATGAGACAGGCCAGACAGACAACGATTTGTCCGCGCAGCTTGCAGAACATGAGGACGATGGCCGCGATGAGGTAGCCTTCTGCAATGGCTTGCAGCGTGTTGCAGAAAAGGCTCATCTGCGCCGGGTCTGCGCTCGCCAGATTCCCCTGTACCAGCATGCCCAGTACAAAGAGAAGGGCTACGCGCCGCAGAACGCGCAGGATGGTGCTGCGCCGCCAGCTCGGGCCGCCTTTCTCCCGGTACTTGGCGAAGGCGAAGGGCATGCTTGCTCCGGTGATGAAGATGAAGAGCGGCATGACCAGGTCCCAGCAGGTGAAAGCCCCGTCCCACTCCGCATGCCGGAACTGCTGCATGAGCCAATCCGGAGCGCCGCCCGCATACTCCAACAGAAGCCGAAGCACGCTCGCGCCACCGCAGAGCAGGAGCATATCCAAACCGCGCAGGGCATCAATGCCGGTGATTCTGGAACTCGCCATGATGTTTGGAATTAAAAGGAGGAAGGGCGAAAGAGTCGCCTCAATCGCCCATCGCTATTTCAGCCTTTGACTTCGCAGGTGCCTTCCATGGCGACAACATCGAAAGGTTGCAGCGTTATCTCCAGGGGAGTGTCCACATCTATGGCTTTATCCATGATGGGAAGCCGCGTCTGGTCATCGAAGCTGCTGCGCAGGATGACGCTGCCCGTCACGCCGGGCGGCACATCCAGGATGCTGCGCAGAGTACCCTTGAGGGTCTTCACATCTTTGGATGAATTACGCAGGGAAAGTGTGCATTTTTCCTTGTTCCAGGAGGCCCAGCCGTAGATGTCGCCATCCTTCGTCTGTTTGTTCCAGGGATTGCCGCCTACCCAGTGGGTATCCGCCAGCACATCTGCATTGCGGCGCACCCAGGCGATGCAGCGTGCCAGTTCATCCCAGAGAATACCGTTTTCCTGCGACATGAGGTCTGCATCCACATAAACTTCCTGCAATCCGGAGCCGCAGGTGAAGGCGGTGCGCATTTCCTTGACACAGTTGGCGGGGCCTTTGCTCATGACGCGGGGCGGGCCATTGTGGGTGATGATGGTGCCGTGAGTCATGATGGCATTGATGGGGCAGAGCGGGGCTCCCTCCACATAGACCTCGTGCACGAGGCGGTCGCGGTAGGTAATCCAGCGGTCGCGGGCATCGCCCATGTTGCCAACCTGGTCGAAGTCGTTTTCCTGACGCCAGATGGAGTCCGCATGCAGGTACCAGAACGGACTGGCCCAGGTGCCCACCGTGGTGTTGAGGTAAATGTCCGGTCGAGCCTCACGCAGGGCAGCCAGCACACGCAGAATACCTTCTGCATCTTCCTGCGCCCCCGGTCCTTTGGCGTGGAACTTGGTGGAGATGCCATCGAACTTGAAGTAACGCATGTCGTAATTCTTCACCATATCCTTGCAGCGATTCACGAAAGCGTTGAAATACACCGGGTTGGAGAGCTCAAAGTTGGCGATGCGGTCGTGCGGATTCACCTTGTTCCAATAAGCGATACGCATGCGCTTGGAGGCACCGTAGCCACCCACGGGACCCAGCCATGTGCCGAGCCCGCAATCCATGGAGGTGGCCACCTCATTCAGCTTGGAGAAACCATTGGGGAAACCGACGTGGAAGTCCCACAGGCTGTTGAAATCATCCCATCCGTCATCAATGACGAAAGCATCAATTTTGGTGCCGCGCTTCTCAAAGAGCTCTTTTTTCCATGTCTTGAGGATGTTCATGGACATCTGCTCGCTGGTGCGCTTTTTCGGGTCCTGATAGTCGTGCAGCACGATGCCCACCTCATACCAGTCGTTGTAATGCACCATGGTGCGGTAGGGGACGGGTTTTTCACGCTCGAGGTAGGCCAGGAAAGAGCGGCGTTGCTGTCCCGGGGCAAACAGCCCCATCACGGAGCTGACCTTCCATGGGAATTCCGGGGTGAGTTTGGCCTTACGCACCCAGTTGCCACGCACCATATCCTCGGGAATCGGGGCAGCGCTTTCTTCCGGGTTACCCATGGACAGGGAGACGGAGATGCGGCCGCAGCTGGTGACGGGCTCGGTCTTTTTCTCTATCCAGTAGCGCAGGTGGTAGGTGCCGGCCACGGGAACGGTCACCCGGTATTCGGCATTCTCAGACTTATGCCCGGTGTAACCGGAATGAATATCCTCGCTGAGCACCTGTCCGGCGGTGGTCACCAGCTGCACGCCCACAATGTTGAGCCGATGGTTGCCGCTCTCGTATTCAAAATCAATGTCGCAGGAGCCCGGTTCCAGAAAGTTCACGGGTCCTTCCGCCACCAGTAAATCGCGCACGGTGGGGCCGATTTTGGCATCATAGCGGTTCCCGTACACCGGATGGAAGCTCTCCGGCACGGCAAACACGCTGCCGAACATCTTCGGAGTCCAGCTTTCCGCACTCCAGGCATCCTCCTGTGCCGCCCCGTGTTGCCCCACAGACATGACGGCCATGGGGGTCTCCAGCCCCATGAACAGTTTGTTCGTGACTGCCACGGTGCCGTGGGTCGTATTGCCGGAGATGGAGGGGATTCCGGCAGCCTCTGCCGGGATGACCTGCAGGGGGGTGATGGTGTTGAAGGGAACGGGCTTGTCTTTGGCCTTCAGGGTGTATTCCTGCCGCAGATAGTGCGAGCCGTCGCGCAGCACGGCCTGCCACTCTACGCTGAATGAGGCATCCGGCGCAGTGAACGTGGCGGAAACGGCTTTGCCCGGCACCTGTTCGGCCACGCGCAGCGATTTCCTGTCGGCGCTCAACTCTTTCACCTGCGGCGCTTCTGCCGTCATGTCGGTGGAACTCAACTTGCTGCCGTCGGCCAGTTGAATGAGAAACACCGGCCCGCCGCCTTCCACCAGCGGAGTACCATCAGCCGCTTTCAGCCCGCCGAAGGTAACCCCGCCGTCTTTCCATTCAAAATCAGCGGATAGGAGATTGTTGCTCAGGCTGTACGTAGTGCCTTCCTGTGCAGCCGAAGCCTTGCCGGGGGCCGCGCCGGGATATTCTACCGCAGTAGCATTCCCGCATACGACTACCGCCGCCGCCATCATTGAAATCAGAAACAGATTATTTCGCATAGGTCCACTTTCCGCTCAGTCTACCATGTCTCCGCCCGCACGACAAGCAGAAAAACTGCGCGAGCGTAGGGACACAGGTGTGGGGAACACACGTCAGCAGATGAATCTATCGGGCGTTTATGGTGATATCTCCCCATGTGCTGCGCTTGTCCGGCTCATTACCATATGTGATTTCCAGCGCAGGCTTTTTGAGGGATTTTCTGACCGGGAAGGTATAGGTTTGCTGCGTGTTTTGCCAGCTTACCTCGCGCGGTGAGTTGTCGGCAACGATGCAGGTGTTGCCATCCATGAGTCGGAGCCTGTTGATTTTGATGCCGTCACGCCCGGTGGTCAATTTGAAGGTGATATTGTATGTGCCGGGTTTGGAGATGGGGACATCCTGCATCAATATGGGGATGGGGGCAGCGGGAATGATTTGGTCGCTCCAGCCTTGTCCGTAGCGATAGGTTTTCACCCAGTCGCGCATCACCACAGGGGCAGAAAGACCCAGAGGAGATTTCGGATCGAGTTTCTGCATCTTTTTGGCATATTCAGTGATATACGGGCCACCGGCCATGGCTCCGTATGCTCTGCGGATGTGGCCGATAACGGTGGCACATGCTCGCTGTTTTTGCCGGGGGGTGATATTCTCGTTTTCGAGAGCGGAATCCAGCCGTTTGAGGATGGATTCCATGTTTTCATTCTCCTGAATTCCGAATCCGAAATCGAGCGCCGCCCGATACCCCTGCTTATCATCCGGGTCAATGCCTTTGAGGGTTTCTTTAACCCCGTTCGGCCACTCAATGTCGCTTATTTTTGTGGTGTCGAAAACGAGCCGAGCCTTTTGAGCCGGGTCTGTTGTTTTCGCTGCTTCATCAAGCAGAGCCTGCTGCTTTTTACGGGCATCCATCCTTTGTTTCACCAAGGTTGCCACCTCTGTCACAGAGGCATCCAAAAGTGTCTCTCCGTGTAAAGATGAGTATTGGCGTCCCCCCTTGTCATAGAAAACGAGAGCCGGGTAGGAAATATCCGACATGTCGCCGGGATAACCCAACGAGCCCATCACTTTTTTTGCTTCAGCGTTGGTCTTTTCGGTGTGGTTCTGGTAGATGGGGGCAAGAATGAGCGCGGAACGGCCGGCGGCTTCCCGCACACCTGCATCAGCAATCAGTTTCTTGCAGAGCTTTTCGCCATAGCGATCCCATCCGGCAGGATAAATGAACAGGATGTAGCCATCCTCTGTCACTCGTTTGGCGGCTTCCTCGTAGCTCGGAAATTGCTGCGCTGCAATCGCTGTGCTTACCGGAAGCGAAAGTAAGGCGCATGCCAGCAGAACAGAATATGATTTTTTCATAAAATTATCTGAATGTTTAAGGTTGTCAGGCTGCGGGGTCGCCGTAGATATAGATGCCGTTAGCGTGGAAGAACTCCGGGCCGCCGGGGCGCAGAACACGCACATAGAGAGCTTTGGGTCGCTCTTTCTGCAGGTCGAACGTGTTGACATAGTTACCCGTGTTTTCAATAACCGGGCCGACATCATACCAATCATCATCGCGTCCGGAATCGGAAATCTGCACCCGCAACGGGCGGAAACGATGAATGAGATTCCACTCATTCGTCCCGACAAACACCACACCGGTGATATAGGCGTGTTTGGGCAATTTAACGGCAATCCAGGCATTGGTATCTTTGGCGGTGTGTATTTTGCCGCCCTTTTTGGTAAGGAGGCCTGAGTGTGTATGCGGGCTGTCCCACTCGCTGGTGGAGCTGGCAAAGGGCATGCCTCCCTCAGAGACCAGCTTGCCCGGGAAGGGGTTGAAATCCGGTATGGCCGCTGTCCCGTGTATCTCCTTGGGGTCAATCATCCGGCTGATAGCATGGAAGGTGGTGATGTCGCGAGCCTTTTCTGCGGACAGAATCAGACCGCCCAGCAATTTTGCCTTTTGGGTAGAGTCGAGTTGCTTATCGGCGCCCAGCGCCTGCACCATGGCCTCCGACAACTTGTTCTGCCCGGCCTTGCTCAGGCTCTCCGATACCTTGTTGCCCCAGGCCATCATCGTGCCCGAGTACGCATCATGCGGAGCGGCGGCTTTCAGAACGGCAATGAAAAAATCAATGGCCGAGTCCTCAGTATCCCCTGCGGCATTCCTGCACAGCTTCATCTGCTCATTGGCAAAGTTTTCGATGTACCAGCGGTCGGGTCCCATGGTTTCGGCATGCTTCCAGAACAGGGCGCAGGCCTTTGTCAGCTCTCCTGCTCCCATATCGGTATGGCTGATGCGACCGTACACACATTGCTTGAGCAGTTCGGCGCACTGTTCGGGGAATTGGGGTGCCATCCCCTTGCACAGTGCCGTGTTGAGCTTTGTCCATGCTTCTTTATCCTTGGGCAGATTGTCACCCAGGAAGGCGGCATATTCCCGCCACAGCGGGTAATTCAACGGCGCGGCCTTAGCCGCCAATTCGTAGCACTTGAGGGCATTTTTCACATCTCCCTTGTTCTGATATAGACGCGCCAGTATGCGTCCGGCATCTGATAAGCGCCTCTTTTTAACGGCTTTTCGGTCATACAGACCGTCCGTAAGATGCAGGGAACTGTAGGTCCAGTTGTTATCCCATGGTATCCAATGCAGCCCGCGTTCCCAGCTCAGGGAATAGGCCGGAGTCCACTTGCCGTCCACCAGCACAATGTAGGAGCAGTGCGCGGGTTCGCCCGATGTAAGAGCCGGCACTCCGTTGGCACAGGCGGAGGCCGCCCCGAAGTGGGACAAACCGCCGCACACGCCCCCCACGTTTTTGACGAGCCACATGTGATTATCGGTAGCCACACCTGCCCAGGGGGCATAGTAGTGGGACCCGTGAACGCTGTCGCCATACACGTTGTCCAGCACATAACCACAGCGCCAGCAACTGGCGGGGTACTGCCAATCCGGCACGTGTACATTCTTCAACGCCCATTCAAAGGCCTTAACGGTGCCTCCGCTGTGGTCCGGCTTCCACCCGCAGGCAATGCGGCGGTGGTGCATGGGCAGTTTGTCGAAAGAGGTATTCAATCTGCCCTGACGCCAGTATTTCAGAAAGTATCTGGCGCGGTCAACGGCATCTACCGTCCTGTGATTATTGCGGGCGTATTCCAGAGCCACGGCGGTGGTGATGTCGCGTGCCACGCCTTTTTTCAATGCCCCGCCATCGGCTTGGGCGATGGCATCAATGATTTGCACGACGCGCGCAAAACGATGCATTTCACCGCTGAAAGCGATGGCATCCATCCATCCCTCATCTGCCAGTATGGCTTGCAGAACCTCGGCATTTTTCTCAACATTGACGGGGTATTCTGCTTCCTGTTGCAGCCTCTTCAAATCTTGTCCGGCGCATTTTAAACGGTACTCCGTGTTCTTTTTCTCTGCCCCATTTTTAGTTTTGAGCTCGTTTTCAAGTCCGGTGATTTCATCCTTCTTGCCCTGGATGTTGTTCTTCAGCGTTTCATTAAAATGGCGGTACTCTTCCTGGCGCGAGATTTCCGTGCAGGCCAAGTGATACCTCAGCAACAGCCGCCAATTCTCTTTGTCCTTGATGAACGCCTGTATCCGGTTGGAGTCGGGCTCCGCCAGCCTCTCGTCGATTTCTGCGGCCAGCTTATCGCAAATCCCGGCCGGGCTTTTCCAAGCCTTCGCCCCGGGGGCAGCTAAGGCAGATGTTGCATCCTGCTGCTGAGCACAGACTACGGGCGCACTGCACAGCAGCAAGGCTGCCACGGCTGAGGGTAATATAAAAGCTTTCATGATTACCGTTACTGGGATTAGAGCATTCTACTCCTGTTGGGTTGAGAATACAAGAGAATTTCCGTCAAATGGGAATGAAAGAAACAGTCTGAAAAGTGTAAAAACAAAAGCAACGCCCAAAAGTCTCCCAAAAAGTCTCCGA
>CAYYKC010000045.1:0-18198 GCA_964471605.1 uncultured Akkermansia sp.
TTCCTTCCCTCTCCACGAGCCCCGCAAGGGGCTCGTTCTTCACAGCCGCGCAGCGAGTTCTGCCGCAACGAAGCTGCGCCCATTTTCTTAACTTTTTCTGATTATTTATGTAATATAGTCATTTTTGACTTGCGACACGGCGTCAGAACAGGTAAACTTCCCGTATGAAGAAGCAGCTTTTCACCCTGATGGCAGCAGGCCTGCCTGCTCTGGCAACAGAAATGCCCCCCATGATACCCGATGGGCCGGTGGAGTACAATACTCTGACGTATGAAGCCTCCTCCGCAACGCAGGATTACATCCCCACGGAAGAAAGCATGAATTCCTACGGCACCCCTGCCTACGACATACCCGCTTCCGCGCCGATGGCCGCCCCCTCTTCCGAGCGCAACGGCTACGTCAACCTGAACGTCTATACGTCCAACTACAACGTACGCGGCATGGGATTCTGCAATCACATCACGGAGCATGGTTTCTCCTCCCTGAGTGGCAGCTACACCTTCCCGAACCGCAATCTCTTCGGCCGTGGCATCCAGCAGCGCGTTTCCGGCGAATTCGGCATCATCTGGGATGCAGGCTGCCCGCTGGGCGACACCCCGATGGCCAACGTGCACTATGCCATGGGTAAGGAGATTTTCCCCAACCTGCTGGTAGAGCTCGGCACTACCTACCGCCGCGGCGGTATCGAGGGATATATGGCCAGATATCACGATGGTGTCAGCCACCGTGCCACATGGGAATTTGACCTGACCATCACCTACAACGACCACCAGAAAGGCTTCTTCGGCAGCGCCACCTGGGGACTGGGAGTCTGGGGGCTGACCGGCAGCTACTTCGATGCCGAAATCGGCTACCGGTTCACCGATGTCATCAATCGCGGCAACTTCGGCTCCGATCTGGAAGTCTCCGCCGGTATCGCCCCCTCCGTCAAGTACTGGGGCAGCCATGTGGAAGGCGTGGATGCCTACCGCGTGAAGCTTGCCCTCGTGCCCTTCACCAACAACGGCACCATAGGACGCGACGCCAAGGCACAAGTAAAGCCCTGGATCATGGGTGCCTGGTCCGGTTCCAACTCGGCCAAGCTTGACCACTACACCGGCTACGGCCCCGTAGATCACTTCCAGATTACCGTAGGTATTGACATGGGACTTAAATTCTAAAAAAAAGACTTGCCAAAGGAGCATTCTTCCTATAGAATGCTCCCGCTTCGCCGGTTTAGCTCAGTGGTAGAGCACCCGATTTGTAATCGGACGGTCGTCAGTTCGACCCTGACAACCGGCTGCATCCAAAAAAGCGCGTTTTCTGTTGAAATTAAGCAGGAAACGCGCTTTTATTATTAACCGCAAAGAGAGGTCTACTTTATAACGTTTCCAATAAATAATCTTGATAATTCTGCTAATTTCGGGAATAACTGTGAATAACTGTGACCGAAAGTTAGACAGATTTTGAAGTTTTCACGCAAAAAAACATCGTAAATTTATGGGGCGCATTTTAACATTGAAGATTTTTTCACGAGAAAAAGGAAATCAGAAGTATTTCGGCATCTTTGTTCCGGCCCGATTTTCGGCAAATGGAAAGGGGCGGAACGGCTCTTTAAGGTAAGAGCTGATGCTGAGCGCTTCAGGTCTGAATTGCTGTCGGCGTGGCGGGAACGGGACGGAGTGCCGCTGATGGCTCACAAAGCGGCGTATACCTAGCAAGTGCTGATAAATAAAGCCTTACGGCTTTTCTTTGATTCTTTCTATCATTTTATAATTACCAGCATTAAAAAAAGCCGTTGCAGGAAGCAACGGCGGGTAGAAACTAATAGGGGAGAGTCAGCTCAAACGGCGACCATCTGCATCGCAGATGGGGACTTTCCCTGATTTGTATTTTTTCAATTCCGATGATAAAAGGGATATAGAAATGATGCTTGCCACAAAAAAACCACAAATGATGTCAATTTTCATCAGGAAGATGGCGAGCAAAAGAAAAGCTATTCCCTGCCAGATTTTGCAAAGGTAGAATTTGTGCAGCCCCAGCAAAGAGAAGGGAGGATTCGATAAAAACAGGTAGACGTTAAGATTTTTCCGCGATTTATTGTCATCAATGCGGAGACCGGGGATGATGCTGCGAGTGACTTTCGGTTTCATGGGGTGAGTTTGAGCGGGTGGAATGAATGAGTTCGAGGAGGTCGCGCAGAGCAGGAATGGGGTGAGCACTGTGCGTGGTTTTACCCGGCCGGGCACGGTCGTATTGTAGCGCTGAGGGAAACGGAAGTCAAGAAAAACCAAGCTATTGCTTTCGATGCGGGGATAAGGCTGCGCTTAAAAGCTCGGAGATACGGTTAATAATGCTACCCATGGGGGCGTTGTCCCCCTCCCGGGTTATGAAGCGGGAAAATTAAGATGAGCCCTGCGTAGCCCCGAAGGTGAAGGTCTTGAGAAAGGAAGCATCGTTGACCACGAAGTCGCAGACGGACACAGCAAACATACAGGGGCACTCATCGTCGGTCTTGAGCAAGGTCTTGAAGTGGATGGGCAGGCCTGCAACCTCGCCCATATGGCGGACATCCAGGTGAGTGACCTCTGTATTGAAGTTGACGGAGCCCACAAAACAGGAGAGTCCCCCTCTGCGAGCGCGGCATCGTTGATGCCGGAGACATATTAGAATCTTAACTTTGAGGTCAAACACACATGGGAAGGCGTTCTCATGGTCATCACCTCCGTTATTTCATCAGTCTACAGCACCTACGATTTCTCTAAAAGCATCATCAACCGGACACCCCTTCCTAGGCTGCTCCCCCTACGGACGAAGAATAAACCCGTCCCAAACCACAGAGCTAACCCTCAAAGCAACTCCCTATACAAGCCACCCCGAACCAGTCGCTTGAAAATCTTGACAACCGCACAGGATTTGATTAATGTCATTCCAGAGATTAGAAGAAGAGTGCTTCACTCAACCGCCTTTCTATCACAAGCCCACCAGTACTGCAAAATTAATCGGCGGGCTTTTTTTATTGCATTTATTTCTCATATTCATGCTGAAAAGTAACCGGTGAAGAATGGCTACTTCCTCTCTCAATGCCTCAATTTCTTTCGCCAGATACCGATTGGAATCAACCAGCATCTGTACCTCGTCCGCAGAGAAAAAGGGCAATTTTAATTGCTGGATTTCAGAGGCGTTTACGCGCGCTGCATATACTGAAAGTATTGTTTTTTTCAATAAAATCACACCTCATACCACGCTTTTTTCATGGAATTCTTCAGCTCAATTCCAACCAGCAACAGAGAGAGTGTGCTGATGATGAATCTGCAATCATTTTTCATCACTTGCGGTAGCAGGCAGAGGCCAATAAAATTGATCTTGTTCAAGGAGTTTGCAAAGAAGGCAAAGCACAGTGCCATCTAACCAACCAGCTTTGATCAGAATGTGCGGTTTGTTGATGAATAGAAAAAGCAGCCCTTAGCCATAGGTTGACTCAGTTGCCGGACGATGACTCCCTGCAATTGGAACATCTGCAGACGCATGTCGATGGCTATAAGCAATGGTGTTGTGCGGTAGGTTCTCATTATCGCACGACTCTCTACAAGGCTTTTGGTTTAGTGCTTACCGTGCACGTGAGCAGCCCGGATGAGGCATCGAAAGCGAAGCACACCCTATGGAGCTTTCAGAGCGCGGCAATATGTTCATTTCCGGTAATTCCGCCATTTGCGGGCAAGACGGTTGATACAGAAGAAACAGATGCGAGCTGGAATGAGTATTGCCGCCACTGATTGCCCGCCCACATTCGAGTCTTTGAATACCTCCGGGTCTGCGAGCCGCTCGAACCGCTCTTTCAGACCCTTTGCCGCAAAAAACAGGATAACAAGCGGCAGAAGCATACTCCACAAGGTCGGACACCCCGCCAGAGCAGCTTCGGGCTCCTGCACCTCGGGAGGATCATCCGGCAGATGGTAGGGATGGCGGACTCCGGTTCGCACACGTTCTGAACAAAGAGAAAGTCCAGCGGGATGCAATGACCGCCAAGAACCCGGAACTGCTGCATGACAATATCGACGCAGCCGTGGACATATTCCCGCACTTCCCTGATTAAGTCATGCGCCAAAGGATAGCTCCGGGCAACAGGTCGTCGGCGGAAGGTGGAGGGACGCTACACCGGAGTGCGTTTATCGGTGAACATATACACCGTGCGGCGATACGGCTCCCGTTCAACCCGCTCCCTGTCCTGCACAGGCAATTCCGAATCGCTGAGGGTCATTGGTAAGTTCTTCTACCAAATTTCATCGCCACCGTCACCATAACTTGGGGTCTTTCGTGATGTTGCGGAAACGGCGTTGGAAGGCGGGGGGGAGGGTGTGCCAGGGTTGGGAGAGGATGGTGGCGGTGTAGGAGTCTCGGGCGCCGGAGGTGATGATTTCCAAGCGGCCGGGACGGTGGCGGAGGCGGATAAGGCCGTCCTTGTCGCGGTAGGTGAGGCGGATGTGGCCGGTGCGGGCGGCGCGGCCACCGGCATCCCGGCAGATGCGGCGCAGCTGTTCTTCCACGTCTGCCAGGGTGGTGCCGGGGCGGGCAAGTGCCACGGCGAGCTCATACTGACGGCTGACGAGGTTGCTCATGGCGACCGGGCGCGGCGGGTTGGCATACACACGGCCGATAACGGCGGGAGCGGGGCGAGCCGTGAGGGTGACATGGACGGAGAACAGTTTCTCCCCACGGCGGAGTTGCAGTTGCAGGACATCCCCTGCTCCGCTGTGTCGCATGCGCAGGAAGAGCCCCTCACGGCTATGCACCCGCTGGCCGTTAACGCTCAGCAGCACATCTCCGCTGCGGATGTCGGCGCGGGCGGCGGGGCTGTCCGGGGCGACTTCGGTGACATACAGATGCTGCGTCCGCTCATCGGCACGGGTGCGGATACCCAGGAAAACATCGCTCGTAATCATTCGCTGCGGGGCGGGCACAGTAAGGCTGTTGCCTGCGCCGCCGGGAAGAGCGGCGAGGAGGAACATGCACAGAATGATTAAGAGGCGATTCATGGTATCAGCTCAGATTAAAGGAAGCAGTCGTTGATGGTGAAGGGCAACTCTTCCTCGGTTTCGATATGGAACTCGATGCCGTGGCGGGTAACGGCTTCGCGTTCCGGGGCGGGCGGGAAATGTTTATCCCAATCGGCGGCGGCGATGGTCTGCACCTCTGCAGGCGGGAGTACGGCCACGCCGGGAGCAGCGGCAGAATCCGACTCCGGCAGGTCGAGCAGCACAAGGCAGCCCAGAGCCAGCATGAGAGCGGCAGCGCAGGCCAGCAGACGGCTGCGGGTATAGCCACGCTCCGCGAGTTTCCGGAAGCGGGCATCCAGCCGAGACTCCAGTCGCGCGGTCATGGCAGCATCCATCTTCACGGAGCGCAGCTCGTGAGCAGCCAGCTCACGGAGCATTTGCTCCATGTTGTGAATCTGATGTGACGGATTGTTCATGGCGGTATGAAGGGGTGGTTATGATTCGTTCATCATCTGTTTCAGTTTACGGAGTGCGGCATCGTAGCGGGCGCGTACCGTGGATTCGCCGATGCCGAGCATGCGCCCGATTTCGGCAAAGCTGCGGTCTTCCCAGAGATGCAGGGTAACGACTTCTGCCTGTTTTTCCGGCAGACGGGAAAGGAGAGCGCTGAGGCGAAGGTGGGTATCCGCTGCGGGGGAGATGGCAGGGGCAGATGCCACCGGCCGTTGGCTGCTGTAATGGGCTTCTGCCCTGCGGCGGCGGCTGTCGGCCATACTCATCTTCATGGCCTCATTCGTGAGAGCCCGCAGTGTATAGGGAAGAAGCGCTTCCTCATCTGCCGCGACTCTGCCGTGGTAGACGGCTTCCGCAACCCGCTCCAGCGTGCGGGACAGCAGCAGCTCCACATCCACGGAGTTGTCGGCCCGGCGGCGGGCGTAGAGGTAGAGACGGTGGCGCACGGCATGAAACCAGCTGCGGCACTGCTGCCGCGCGGCTTCATCACCTTTTCTGTGCCACCAGTTGAACATGGGTCAGTTGCGTCTTGCAAAAACGGTCTCCGCGCTGCCGCCCTGCCCGCTCCCGAGCGGGAGCAGACAGGTGAATCGCGGCAGGTGTCGGAGTGTCGTCTTCATGGGTAATGGCGTGTGACTCAGGGTAGAAAGTTAAAGCATATCCTGCACCACGTCCGGCAGCGTCTGCACCGGAGTGTTGGCATCATCTTTCCAGATTTTGATTTTCAGCATCGGCTCCGGCAGCTTCTCCGGCGCTTTCTCCACGGGGCGCTTCTTGGTGGTACTCCAAGGTTGGTTATCGTAAAATGCCTGCTGCGGGCCGGAGAGGCGGGACATGAGCTGCTCCCGGCGCTGCTGTTCGGCCTCGCGGCGCTGCTGCTTCTCCGCATCGAGCCCGGCCACGGTCTCTGCCGGCACCCAGAAGGTCCAGCTGCGGCCGGCAGGAATATGCTCACTCATCCGCCGGATGGGCTCCGGCAGCTCTGAAAAGACCATCTTGCGCGTGGTTCGGGTATAGAAGGCAACGCCGGTTTCCCGAGTGCCGCGATTGATATCACGCAGGGCATCCGCCCCCGGCTCCACCAGCATCTGCACCCCGTTGGGCAGAACCACCACCCCGGGACGCTGCCGGTTAGCCGCCAGAATCTGTTTTTCCTTCTCGGCCTCCCGCAGACGCAGGATGGGGCGATAGGCAGCCGCCATGCGGTCATAGAGCTTCATGTACGCTTCCCATTGCTGTTCTTTATCCTCATCCGTGGCGGGAGCGGGCAGCGCGGCCAGTTCCTGCAGACGGGCAACGGCAACTTCCGCATCAAAGTCCCGCGGTTCAAAGCGTTTCAGGACCTCATTGGCGATATCCGCCGCCATGGGACACCGCGTCTGCGAGATATCCGCCACCGGCTGCCCGGAGCGCAAGCCGGAGGCGAGCGTTTCCACAAAGACCTGTTGATTGAACGCCTCTGCCAGACCGCCGCGGAGACGTTGCAAACGCGCCGCTGCATCCACCGCCACCACCTCCGTGATGTCGCTGCGCAGCTCCGGTGTCACCTCCTGTGCGGGCAGAATACCTGCACCTCCCGTCAGCAGTAATAACATGCTCAGATATGTTCGTATGGCCATAGAACGAGTACTGTCTACCTATAATAATCCACGCCGCGCCGCAATCCGCAACTTTTTTCTGCTTTTTTTTCCGATTTTCCGCAAAAAAAAACCGCCGCAGAGGCCTGCGGCGGTCGAAAAAATCGGGAAACGGTTAGGGAAAGGCTCTTTATTCGTCGCCCTCGGCATCGAATTCCTCGGAATCGGCATCGAAATCCTCTTCCTCGTACTTCTTGAACTTTCGCACACGCTGGGCAGCAGGCAGCGGAGCCAGCACCATGGTGACGGTGTTACCGGCGAGCTTGGCGGGCTGATCCACCTGGCCCATGGTCTTCATATCCTCCACCACCTTGGCCATCACATCCAGACCGAGCTCGCGGTGAGCGTTCTCGCGGTTGCGGAAGCGAAGCTGGAAGCGAACCTTGTGACCGTGGTCAAGGAACTGCTCGGTGCGGCTCATCTTGACGTTGTAGTCGTTGACGTCCGTACCGACGCGGAGTTTGACCTCCTTCATCTTGACGGTTTTGGTCTTGTTGTTCTTCTGCAGCTTGGCCTGCATGTACTTGTACTTGCCGTAGTCGATGAGACGGCAGACAGGCGGGTCTGCATTCGGTGCAACCTCTACGAGGTCGAGACCGATTTCCTTGGCCTTGGCGAGGGCATCGCGGGTGGCCATGACACCGAGCTGATCACCCTTGGCGGTGACAACTCGTACTTTGGGGGCGCGGATGCGGTCGTTGACTCGAATCTGCGGAGCTTTACCGGCCTGTTCGCGACGATTGTTGCGGTTGGCGGGCTTGGTTGGTTTCTGTGGTGCGGGCACGTGTGTGTGTTCTGGTGTTTGACAGCCCCGGCGGGGTCAGATACGCCGTCTTGCGAATCCGGCGCCGGGGCGGAAGAGAGTTACGATGGTAGATTTACTGCTTATCTGCGGGGGTTTCGGGCTGCAGAGCAGGGCGGATGAGACGATCAGCGATTTCGGCCGTGACAGCCTCCACAAAGGCATCCACGGTCATAGTGCCGATGACGTCCAGCTCGCGATGGCGGATGGAGACAAGCCCCTGCTCTGCCTCACGCTGGCCAACCACGACCATGTAGGGCACGCGATCCAGGCGGGCATTGCGAATCTTGGCACCAATCTTGTCCGGGTCTGCATCCAGCTTGACGCGAACACGGGCCTCTGCGAGCTTCGTGCGCACCATTTCAGCGAAGTCTGTCACCTTGTCAGAGATGGGCAGCACGCGCACCTGCTCGGGGGCGAGCCAGGTGGGGAACTTGCCGGCGAAATGCTCAATGAGCAAGCCGGTGAAACGCTCCATGGAGCCGAAGGGGGCGCGGTGAATCATCACCGGACGGTGCGGCTTGTTGTCTGCACCCGTGTAGGTGAGGTCGAAGCGCTCCGGCAGGTTGTAGTCCACCTGCACGGTGCCCAGCTGCCAATCGCGGCCAATGACATCGCGCACGATGAAGTCAATCTTGGGGCCGTAGAAAGCGGCCTCGTTCTCAGCCTCGATGTGCTCAAAACCGCTTTCGGAGAGCACCTCGCGGAGAGCGGTCTCTGCCAGTTTCCAGTTCTCATAGGTGCCGACATACTTCGGGTCGGAGTAGTCCTTGTCGCGCAGGGAAAGGCGGACACGGAAGTCAGACATCTCCAGCGTGCCGAGGATGTGCTTCACGATACCGATGCACTGCGCCACCTCCTGTTTGATCTGGTCGGGGCGGCAGAAGATGTGGGCATCATCCTGCGTAAAGCCGCGCACGCGGGTCATGCCGCCCAGCTCACCACTCTGCTCCCAGCGATACACGGTGCCGAATTCGGCCAGACGCACGGGAAGGTCGCGGTAGGAATGCGGCTCGTTGGCATAGATGCGGATGTGGTGCGGGCAGTTCATGGGCTTGAGCATGAAGCCCGCGATGGTGCGGGTGTCCAGCGCGTTGAAGAGGTCGGCGCAGCTGGCGTTCTCATCACGCAGTTTCTTGAAGTCATCCGGGTCAGGGATGGGCGGGAACTGGCTCTCCTTGTAATGCTCCCAGTGGCCGGAAGTCATGTAGAGGTCAAGCTTGCCGATGTGGGGGGTGAACACCTGAGAGTAGCCGATGCGATCCAGCTCCTCTGTGATGAAATCCTGAAGCTCGCGGCGGATGATGGAGCCCTTGGGTTTCCACAGCACAAGCCCCTGCCCCACCATCTCATCAATGGCGAAGAGCCCCAGCTCGCGGCCGAGCCTGCGGTGGTCGCGCTTGCGGGCTTCCTCCAGACGGGCGAGGTGTTCGTCCAGCTGGGTGCGATTCGGGAAACAGGTGCCGTACACGCGCTGCAAACGCGGGCCGTTGGCATCTCCCTGATAATAGGCAGAGGCAACACTCATCACCTTGAATGCCTTGCAATTACCGGTACGCCCCACATGAGGTCCGGCGCAGAGGTCGGTGAAGTCGCCGTTGCGGTAGATGGAGATTTCCTCCCCCTCGGGAATGCGGTTGAGGAGGTCCACCTTGAACTTGGAGGCCACATCGCGCGGGCCTACGGAGCCGAGCTCACCGCTCTGAGCCATCTGCATGGCTTCATCGCGGGAAACGGTAGTTCGCTCAAAGGTCTGGTTCTCCTTGACAATTTTCTTCATCTCCGCCTCAATCAGCTCAAACTCGGCGGTGGTGATGTTGTGGTCCAGCTCAATATCATAGTAGAAGCCGTTCTCAATGGCCGGGCCGGCGGCAAGCTGAGCCTGGGGCCAGATACGGCAGATGGCAGCAGCCAGAACGTGTGCGCAGGAGTGACGCAGACGCTCCAGATCGCTGGCCTGATTTCTTTCCTCCAGTGTCTTTCGTTCTTTCTGTTCAGACATATTTTACTTGGTGAAGCCTTAATATGGCGTGTTTGCGCTCATTTTTCAAGTCTAATTCGCGCCACATAAGCAAAAATCATGAAAATCAGAGTGATTGTCTGTTATTTTTTCTTCTTTCTGAAGCCGGGCAGTCCCCCGCGCAAGGCTCTGCGATGAGTGCGGATGGAGTTGAGCCTGTTCTTTATCTTCCGCATCCACGGGAATACAAAGGATACCAGCCCCGGCAAAGAAATCGGGCTGCGGGGAATCTCTGTGCACGCCATTGATTCTCCAATCATGGCATTCTGTCCAATATCGGAATAAACATCGCATTGTTTAGCCATCATGGGGTACAATACGTAGATATGCACCCCACGATGCAGCGGAGCATAACGCTGGTAGATGACATCCACAGCCTTGTAGACAGAGAGCCATTTCCATACATTCGCGTACGTGGGCAAGTAATCAATGAGCAAGTCGTACATGGAGATTGGGACAACGTAGGCATGCGCGGCCAAAACACCATCTACCTGCCATACATCGTAATTCTCACCTTTCAGCACTTTGAAGCCACAGGGATTAGGACGATTGTAACCCAGATAAAAGATGTATTTACCCCGAGACTCCTGTAAAGCCCGGGCAGCCATCTGCAAGGACTCAGCATTCGGAATCAGCTGCACATCGTCCTCCAGAATCAAAACACGCTGCCAGCCCTGCGCCCTTGCGTATTCGAGCGCCTTGCGGTGCGACAGAGCGCACCCGGCCGTCCCGCCCCAAAATCGACTACGTTCGCCCGTTTGCTCCGTAAACCAGGGCGGTGCGCCATAACCAGGCAATTCCCGACCGACCACAGCGCTGATGCGATGCAGCTTTGCAGAAGGAATAACCCCCTCATGCAGCGAGCTAAACCGAGCCATACGCTCCGTACTGGTGTCCATATTAATCACCAGTACACCATCAAGCAAGTCCCAGAAATCGTTGTCCATTCGTTCAGATTTTCCCTGCTGTGTCAATGTCAGTAAATGCCGCTATACGGGATTACTTGCCGAGCGTTCCGCGAATGCTGGTGGTGGAACGCTCCGGAAGATTACCATGCGGAATACGCGAACTGGTAATAAGCCGAATTCCCTTGGATTCCACAAAGGCCCTCTTCTCATCGCTGATTCCATCCCCATTCACGAAGAAGATATCCGGTTTCACCTCATCCAACAGGGGAGCGAAATCGAGATGCTTCCCGGTATCCGGGCCGATGTACACCTTCTTGACGTAGCGGATGGCTTCCAGCATATACTTACGCTCCTCTTCCGTATACATGGTCTTGCGGTTCTTGAGCGCCATGACCGTGGCATCAGAACCGATGGAAACGTAGACATCGCCATAACTCGCAGCTTCTTCGAGGAATGCGATGTGGCCGCTGTGCAGCACATCAAAACAACCGGAAACAAATACTTTAGGCATATCAATGTTATGATTTGAGTTGCTATTATTCAATGACACCACGTTTGCGGAGACGCTCCAGATATTTCGGGGCCCACTCCACGGCTTCATCCTTACCGAACGTGCGGCAATAGGGTTCAATGGGGTACAAATCCTCACAGGCTTCCAAAGCCTCTTCGCGTGCCTCGGGAGTCTCATACAGATAGACGGCATAACCACCGTGACCGCCGCCGCAGTATTTATGCGCCAGACAATCGCCAATCTTCGGCAACGGTAGCATCCCTTCCTCCAACTGCAGTTTGTAGCTCATCTGTACCCCTATGGACAGCACGGTAATATCCTGCTCCTGCACGCCCAGACGGGCTACGCGCCCGGCCTTGGCTATCTTGCTGAAATTGCGCTCCAGACAGGCCAGTCCGGGGGTATTGTGCTCAATCCGGGTATCATACACAGCCATACGGCCACGGAGGAACTCACCTGTATTCTTGAAATCCAGCACGGGTTTCTCCCCGGATTTCCACACGCAGGCCCCGGTCTCGGCAATCACGGCCGGATCCTGCCAGCCCACACCAAGTCCAAGCTCCGAAGCAACCGGATCCCAGCCATTCAGCACACTCCAGCCACCGCTGCCGCCCAAACCGGCGCCCTTGCGGTACAACCATTCCTTCAGCGAAACCGTTGGGGATATGGAGCAGTTGACAATAAACTCTCCGGGAATGGCATTCTCCGGCACATCGAGCCAGCCGCCGGCGAAATCCACACGCAGAGGAGCATGGGTGGGAGCCTTGATGCGGTTCAGCATGTCCACGCTGCTGGCGGCCTTGCCTTCGGGTGCTGCTTTTTCCAACACCACGAACTCCACACCATGCTCCGCACAGAACCGGCGTTTTGCTTCCTTGTACCGATCATCTGTGGTCACTGCCAGGATGTCCGGTTTCACCTGTAAAAAGGCAGTTCTGAAAGAGAGTGCGGCATCTTCATCTGTGGAAAGAATCACCTCATCCACCTGTTCGAGGGAAGAAATGACGGCCAGTTTATCCGCATCATCCAACAGGGATTTACGCCCGTATAAACGCCACAGCAAATCCGACGGAGGATAGGAAACTATCAAATAGTCACCCAACGCCCGCGCATCCTGAAAAAATTTCACATGACCGGCATGCAGCACATGAAATGCTCCTGTTACAAATACCTTTTTCATTGTTCAAATAATTCTCGTATTTACTTTTGTAAGCCTAACCAGCGATAAAATATTCCGTTTATATCCGGCAAGGAAAATCGGGTCGAAACCGACTTCTGTGCTGGCTCGGAAGCAACGATGCCCGGTTGAGCACCAGCATGAGAAGTCAACCAACGCTGCAACAGGGGAATGGCAAGAGCGGAAAGCGCCTGCAACGCCACGGTACTCCCCTTCAGCTCCGGTTTAGGCTGTGTCTTTTTTTCTTTCTTTGACGAAAGTTTCTTCGCCACAACTCCGGCGACTACGAGGCCAACCAGCACACCGCCGCCCATCTTGAGCGCTGTGCCGGATAAAGGAAAGGCACGCACACAGCCCTGTACCCCCCGACGAACGGACTCCACAGAGTCCACCACACGCACGCGGCTCGCAGCCACCCGTGTCAGGGCTTGTTGGCGTTGGGTTTGATCATTAACGCAAGACATTGCTTATCATTCTTTAATTCCTGAATCGTGGCGGGAGCAAAAGGCATCCGTCCGTACTTTCTGGCAAGCAGAATCAACGCCCAAGCCCCGAGCAGATGCAATCCCAGCACCGTACTCAACGCCCCAATCCATCCCAGCCAGAGCTGCAACACAACGCACAACAGAGCACAGGCCACCAAATATGCCCCGGCAAGCAGCACGCAGGCCGCCGCCAGCAAACAGATACGGCGCACCTGCGCCTGCATGTATTCCTGAAGCTCTGCAGCAAACAGTTCCGACAGAGCCCCCAGATGCTCAGACACCTGAGCGGCTGCTGCACGCACCCCCTCAAAGGCCGACATCGCCTGCTGCTTGTATTCAGCAGGGGGAGCCGATTTGTTATTGAATAAGCCGAACATATTAACTGCAAGCCCTGCTGAGTGATTACGAAGTGTAATCACTCAGCAGGAGAAATACCAACTCTCGCTCAGCGCTTCGAGACACCCAGAAGCAGACCGATGAGAACACCCACACCAAGAGCACCCAGCATGGAGCCGGTCGGGTTCTCCTTCACATACTCCTCACCGGCTTTGTGAAGTTCCTTGGCTTTGCTGCAGGTCACATCCCAGCCTTCATTCACCTGCTGGCGAGCCTGCTCTGTGTAATTACGCACACTCTCCATCTGTTCCGACGCAACAGCGCGGAGCTTCTCATACTGCTCGCAGGCGTACTTACGGGCGGCAGTCAGGCGATCGCAGGCATCTGTCGTGGGAGCAGGAGCCGGCACCGGGGTCTCGATTTTTTCTTCGTTTTCCATGATGAGGTTGTGATTTATTTTTAACTGAAAAGGTTCAACTCTGAGAGTCATAATCTCCCTCGTTCCGTATTGTATATCACATCTGCGTACAGAATGCAAGCCGTCAGGACAAAATTATTATTTTTTCCCGAGCTCGTTATCTTCAGAGCACAGTATAAACGAAAAGATTTCGTTTTGATAGGTGCAATGTGTTGTGCTATGGCGCTGCGGCTTTACCGTATGAATCTCTCCATATGCCCGCGATTTTTGTTTTCTGCATCCTTTCCGTCCTCCGGTGGTGGGGAAAGTACTGCGCACGCTAAGCCCGCGGTTGCAGCGCTTCTACCTGCCGAGCTCCGACATTGGCGGGTTCGTGGGGCTGTCGGTATTACAATATTTTCCGAAGCAGATTCGTCAGATGTGACAGGCGCGGTAGGGAAGCGGCCGGATTTCATAATAAATGGGGTGTATGCCACGCTATTTCCGGAGCGGGCACAGCACGGTCAGTGGTATGAGGTTCCGGCTGCGACCATCTGTAACAGCGCGGGCTCTGTTCCGCGAAGCATGGTTCGAAAGCGTCATTGCAGAGTTCGCTCAATCGCCGGGCGTTATCACCACCGGGTTGTCCTGACTATTCCTTTGTACCTTATTCTTCTCCTATTGAGTATATTAAACATTGCGCCTCTCCTTTTCTCGTGCTACAATACGTCCGATGTCAGACAAATCCCCCTTACCTCCCGTACCTCCGTCCCGCCCGGAAATGCCGCCCGTGCCAGCCATGAGCAATGCACTGGGCATCTGGGCCGTTATTCTCGCCTTTACCGGCTGCTGCACCCTGCTGGGGCTCATACTGGGCATCATCGGCATCTGTAAGTACCCGGCAGGCAGTCCCGGCCGCACACTGAGCATCATTGCCACAGTTCTCTCCATCCTCTTTTCAAGCGGCGGGGTGCTGTTCCAGGATTCCGTGATGCGCTGCATGCAGCCCTGAACACCGACATGGTAATTGACGATTGTCAAATTACATCTAACGAATTTATATCGATCGCGCTGACCTCCGAAGAGGTCAGCGCGATATGCTTTGGACAGGTCGTTTTTATTTCCTGCGGCGGCGGGCGGTCAGTACGGCCAGCGCCAGCAGACTCAGCGTCGTTGTGGTCGGTTCAGGTACGGCAGCCACGGTGATGGACAGAGTGCCACCGTCGGCAGCGTTCTCGCTCATCGTGTATGTCAGCTGATAGTTGGAACCGATGTTCTTGAAGTAGGTGGAGGCCAGAATGCTGCTGTCAGCATCGGACACTTCCTGATACTCCGTTTCAGAGGTAGCCAGGCGCAGAGAATCCACGCCGGTGAAGAGGACATGGCTTTCTCCCACGGAAAGTCCCCCGACTCGCGCCAACGTGGCATCATCCAGGGTCATCCCCTGCTGAAGCGACAGTGAGCTGCCCAAGGCTACCCCGCCCTCCGCGACACTCAACGTGGAGCCGGAGGCAAGCGTCAGGTTGGCATTCAGCTTCGCTCCGCTTCCGAAACGAGCCACACCGCGCACGGTGATATCTGCTTCCTGAGCTTCCACCTGCTCCGTGGCAGTATAGGCAGCCACCTGTCGGCTATCAGCCACCACCAGTTCATTGAGGTTCAGCCCTGCTGCAGCCTGCAGCACCGCCATATCACCGGAGGTGGCATACACGCCCGCCAGCTCATTGGCAGCGTTATTCACGGTCAGCTTACCGCTGCCGGTGTTCTCTATGCCGGAGTCAATCAGTTGATTGTTCACCTCTGTGTCCTCCGATGCAGCCACGATCATGTGTCCGTTCGTCAGCTTATAGGTGGAGGAACCCAATGAGTAGGTTTCCTGAGAAGCGGCAGCAGTACCCAACGAAGCGTGAATCTGCCCCTTCCCGGCGGTAAATGTGGCCTGCTCGCCCACTTTCAGGGCGGAGCCCTGTGCCAGATTCACATGAGTTCCCTTCTGCACCAGAGCTCCCACCTCTGCGGAGGAGTTGATATTCACACTGCCGTTGGTAACGGTCAGCGTGCCAATCTTTGTTGCGGAATCGAAGTGAATTTGGGTGGAATTTTCCGTCTGCGTAAAGGCTCCCAAATCCACACCGCCCTTGAAATGGACGGTACCGGATCCTCGGCTGTCGTAAGTGGCAGAAGCACCGCTGACCTTACCGGCAAGCGTGGAATTGGAGCCACTGTTGGCATGAATCTGGGATGTTCCGGCCAGCTCCAGGTCAAAATCCTCCGTTGAGGTGGAATTGCCATCGAACTGAGCGTTCACTCCGCCGGACAGATGCAGCGCCTTACCTATCTCAGCCCCGGTCAGGGAAAGATTGCCTGCCGTCACATAGGTATCACCGGCAAACTCCTCGCCCAGATTCAGCTTATTGGTATAGGTGCTCGTCATCTTCAGGCGCACCGCGCCTTCACCGTAGTGATTGGGAGAGACTCTGCCCTCCGTTGCTGCCGTGTACTCCAGTTCTGCGCCGGAGGCCACGGTGATGGAGGCGGAATCGTTCATGGCCGTCGTTGATGTCTGCAACTTGCCGCTGGTGACGACCAGATTCTCCAGGTTACCCAGATTAAGCGTCCCCGTTGTGTCGGTTCCCCAATCCACTTCCAGGGTACCCGTACCGCTGACCTCCCCCTGAAGCCATTGAGTGATGTTTGAATTACCGGCGCTTTTCAGAATCAATCGTCCATTATCAATCACCGTTGCACCTGTAACCTTAATACCGGAATTAAGAGTTGTTGTGCCGTCACCTATAACGCTGAGCTTACCGGTGTTGTTTACATAAGACTCAAGGTTGCTGTGAGATGTAAAGGAATAGTTCGCGTCGGAATTAATAATGATTTCACTGACTGTATTATAATTATGTACCGAAAGCGTACACTTCCCACTACCGGTATTGTCGAAAACAACAATATCAGTTGAAGCAAGATCCTTGCCGGAAGAATCAACGTTGTTTCTCGTCCATGATGTCGATTTACCCTCCCAGATGCGCACATTATCCGCCAGACCGATTGTCATTTGCAGACTGCCGTTGGCATCTGTCCCCGCCGTGGCGGTGAAATACCCCAAATTGCTGAAGGTCACTCCGCTCGACACTTCGCTCCAGTCACCGGAAGCCAGGGTATAGGTAGCCCCGTTCTGCAGATTGCGATAGGAATCCAGGGTGACCGTCTGAGCGCTCACGCCGGAGGCATAGCTCACACTACCGGAAACGGCCAACGCCGCCACAGAGGTAGAAAGAGCCCCGCTTTCAAAGTTGAGCGAACCACCGTTGAGCACAAGATTGCCGCCGATATTGGCTGTCGTGCCGGAGCTACCGGCTTTGACGTAGAGCGCCTGTCCGGCATCCAGCTGCAGTTCAGACTTGTTCAGCGTGGCACCGGTGTGAAGGTTAATATCACCGCCGATAACGGCAGTGCCCAATCCCAGTGTACCCTGAGTCACCGTCACATCACCTTTGATATCAGCTGTTGAAAGATTCAGCGTACCCTGGTTAACCGTCACGCTGGATACGGTGGCAGTACCGGTGAGGTTCTGGGTACCCGCCCCGCTCTTCACCAGGCTCAGGCCGTTGGCGGCAGTATCGGAGCTATTGCCAAGCGTTCCGGCATAGGTGTACGTCTTATCGGCATCCGCATCGATGGTGAGCGTGGCAGCGCGAGTCGTCTCCGGACGAGATTCTCCGGAAATAACAGAACTCTCGCGAGCCGCACCGGCATACACAAAGCTGTGTTCATTACCGTTCAGCCCCTTTATCCGGGCATTGTCCGTGTTCACCGCCAGAGATGCCACATTGTTGGCATTATAGCCGGTCAGCTGAAGGGATGCATTCTTTGCCGCCGTATCGGATGCCAGCTCAATGTAAGCACTATGCGTACGGTTTGAATTACCATCCGGAAACCAAGTAGAGTCCCGGTAATCGCGGCTCAATTCAATCGTGCCGGCAAAACCTCCATCGCCACTCAGAACCAAATGGGATGCTTTGTCATGATTGGTCGTTGACTCCCAGAGCAATTCGCCCGAACCACTCAGCGAATCAATGTTCCAGATGGTGTTCCATGTTTGCTCCCAGAGCGTCAATTTGCCACCGCCTATGTGAAGATTGGCGATATTGCGGTTCATGGAATTGGTACTGCCACGGGATTCCAGGCGAGCCTCCCCGTTCATTTCCAGCGTACCTTCTATGGTAGTATTACCGGTGCGAGCGAAAGCGAGGGTTCCGTCAGTCACCGCAAGTGTACCTTCTGCACCGGCAACGGATTCGGCAGACAGGGAGGCAGAACTACCGTTGTAGAACGAGAGTCTGCTATCCGCCTCAAGCGCAACATTTCCGGCCAGAACAGTAGGGCAAACGCATTTCGATGTCGGGATTTCTTATTGACTTTCCTCTGTTTCG
>CAYYKC010000046.1:0-4119 GCA_964471605.1 uncultured Akkermansia sp.
CTCCTCGCGGACTTTCACCGCAGTGCGCATATCGCGTCGGTCGTACACAAAAAACGCTCCCGGGGAAAACCTCGGGAGCGTTGGAAGTGTATGGGGGTGAGATGATTACTTGAGAATCATCTTGAAGTCCACGACGACGGCGCGGTCGGCGGTGACGAGGACGGGGTTGCCGTCGATGGCGGTGATTTCGGGAATCTCCAGGACGAGCTTCTGAACCTTTCGGAGGGTGTCAGCCAGGGGGCCGACAGCCTTCGGGGCTTCGCCGCGCACACCGTTGAGGATGGTGCCGACCTTGGTCTCCTTGATCATGTCTGTGAAGTCATCGGCGGGCAGGATGCGCATGGTGGTGTCGCGCATGACCTCGGTGTACACGCCACCGGTGCCGAAGACCATGACGCGGCCGAAGTTCTTGTCGCTGTTCACGCCGATGATGGTCTCGGTGGCCTTGGTAATCATCTCCTGGATGAGGACGGAAGCGCCCTTGAGCTGGAATTTCTCAATGGAGCCCCAGAGACCGCTCCAGGCTTCCTCGAAGGAGGCCTCATCAGCGATGTTGAGGTAGATGCCCTTCATTTCCGTCTTGTGCAGAGCGTCCGGAGCGGAGAGCTTGAGGACGACGGGGTTCGGGAAGAGGGTCTTGCAGAAGGCCAGAGCCTCTGCCTTGTCGGTGAAGTTGCCGCACTTCGGATAGTCGATGCCGTAGTGGTCCATGAGCATGTTGACTGTCTCCTGGGGCAGGGAGGCGAGACCGGCTTCCTTGGCCTCGGTGACGGCGGCCTTGATGTTGGCGGGCACTTCACCCACCTCGCAGGTGGCGAGCTTCTTGCCGCGGAAGGCCATCTGGGCCTTGAGGAGGCCGAGGAGGCGCACGATGTCGGCGGGATAGTCGTAGTTGAGAATCTTGGCCTTGTTGAGCAGGACGCGACCCTCATCCACACGGGCACCACCCACGAAGGAGCAGTAGATGTTCACGTTCGGGAACTCGGGAGCAACGCGGATGACGGCTTCGGCGGTGCCGGGGCAGTCGGTGACGCGCTGGGGAGTGAGCAGCACGAGGATGTTCTTGTACTCACCGCTCTCGCAGAGGACGCGCAGGGCGGCCTCGTAGCGGTCGGCCTTGGCATCGCCCACCACGTCGATGGGGTTGCCGAGGGAGGCCTCCGGGGTGAGGACGGCGCGCAGGGCTTCGATGGTCTTTTCGCTGGGACGGGCGAGGTCCAGACCGGCTTCTTCACAGAGGTCGGAGGTGAGCACGCCGACGCCGCCGGCGTTGGTGAGCACGGCTACCTGACCGTCGAACTCATTGTGGTTGCAGTACTGGAGGACTTCCAGCAGGCCGAAGAGCTCGCGGTCGTTGTAGGCCTGAATGGCGCCTGCCCCCTGAAGGGCCATCTCCAGCACGCGATAGTTGGGAGCCAGAGAACCGGTGTGGGACAGGGAGGCAGCCTGAGCCTTGGCGCTCTTGCCGGGCTCCATGATGACGCAGGGCTTGGTGTCGGACACTTCCTTGATGACCTTGAGGAATTCCTTGCCGTTCTTGAGGGATTCCAGATAGAAGACGAAGGCGTTAGTGTTCGGGTCGTCCTTGAGGGCGGCCAGGAGCTTGTCCTCACCCATGACGGCCTTGTTGCCGATGGAGATGAAGTGGGAGAAGCCGATGCCCTTGCCGGCAGCCCAGTCCATAATGGCGGAGCAGTATGCGCCGGACTGAGAAACGAAGGCCACGTTGCCCTTGGCGGGGAAGCCGTCGGCGAAGGAGGCGTTCACGTTGTCGAAGGTGGAGATGTGGCCGAGGCAGTTCGGCCCCAGCAGGTTGATGCCGTTATCCAGGCACTTCTGGGCGATGCGCTGCTCGAGCTCCTTCTCGCCAACCTCAGCGAATCCGGCAGTGATGATGGAGATGTTCTTGGTGCCGTTGGCAACGCATGCATCAATGACGGGCTCGGTGAAGCGGGCAGGGACGAGAACGACCACCAGGTCCATGGGCTCAGGCAGAGCGTCTACGCTGGCGTAGCAGGGCTTGCCGCAGAGTTCCTGACCGGCCATCTTGGGGTTTACGCCATAGAGGTTCCCCTTGTAATCGGCGTCGATGATGTTCTTGAATACTACTGCCCCCAGCTTGGAGGCATCGGCAGATACGCCGACCACAGCGATGCTCTTCGGATTGAAGAATGTTTCGAGTGACATGTTATAGGTTTGGTTAATTAGTAGAAAACAGTAGCCTGCACGGCTGCACGGGCATTGTAACACTTTGGCATTTTGTTTGCAACTTTTTTCAGGGTAATTTCGCCCGTAAATCTGTTTTTTGGTGCCGGAAAATGACAAATCTGCCCCCCTTGGCTTGACTTCGGGCTCAGCGTTTCATCAAATGCGGGCGGATAGATGCCGGGGAGAGGAGAAGGTAAAAATCTGTCATCAGCATTCCGAGGGCAGGGTATCCATCCAGTTGTTGAGGATTTCCACGGCGGCGGCCTGGTCAATGATGGGCTTGAAGTTTTTGGCCTTTTTGCCTGCCTGGTGGAGTTTTTCCTGTGCTGCGGTGGTGGTCAGGAATTCATCCACATAGAGCAGGGGCAGCTCCGGCAGGGCGGCGCGGAGCTTCTCCCCGAAGGCGCGCACCTTGGTGCAGGCTGTACCCTCTGTGCCGTCCAGCCGCAGGGGTAGCCCCAATACCAGGGTGCGGATGCCTTTCTGCTGCACCAGCTCCCGGATGCGGGCGATGGGTTCCGTGCGCCGCAGGTGGATGCTTTCCACGGGGTGCGCCAGAATGCCGCAGGCATCCGTGGCGGCTATGCCGATGCGGGCTTCTCCGTAGTCGATGCCGAGAGCTGGGTGCATGGTGCAGGCGGTGGGGTCAGATGAGGTTGTCCGGGAGGTTGGCCACGACTTTTTTGATGTTGTCGGCAGCGTCTCGACGGGCCACCAGCAGGGCGTCCCCGGTGTCCACGATGATGAGGTCATCCACCCCCACCAGTACCACATGTTTGCCGGATTGGGAGAAGACGATGTTGCCGGAGGCTTCAACGGTGCTGACGGGGGTGTTGGCAGAGTTCGCGTTTCCCTTGTCCTCCAAATACTTGCCGACGGAAATCCAGGAGCCGACATCGTCCCAGTCAAAGGTCGCCTCGAAGTTCAGTACGCGGTCGGCTTTTTCCAGCAGGGCGAAGTCGATGGAAATGGGTGTCAGCTTCGGGAACTCGGCGCTGATGAAGGCGGGCAGCGCATCGGTGGAGGTCAGGCGGTTGATGAAGTCGGCCAGCTCCGGGCTGTGTGCGGCCAGCTGGGAGCGCACGTGCGCGACGTTCCAGATGAACATGCCGGCGTTCCAGGAGAAATTACCGGAGGCCAGATACTGCTCTGCCGTGGCGCTGTCAGGCTTTTCTCGGAAGCGGACGACCTCGTAGCAGTTGTGCGTGAGGGCGGCATCCTTCAGTTTGTCGGCGCGCTCGATATAGCCATAGGAGGGGCAGGGCCAGGTAGGCTTGATGCCGATGGTGATGAGGGCGTTCTCCCGCCCGGCAAGAGAGAGGGCATCTGCCGCCAGCTCACGGAATGCCGGGCTGTTGGTGATGAGGGCATCGCTGGGGATGATAATCATATTGGCCTGCGGGTCGCGGGCGGCGATGAGCCCGATACCGAGAGCAACGGCGGGGGCGGTGTCACGGCGAGCGGGTTCTGCCACGATGTTTTCAGCGGGCAGGGAAGCGGCCTGTCGTCGCACCTCTGCTTCCTGCAGATGATTGGTGAGGATGAAAATGTTTTCTGCCGGGACGATGCCGGAGAGCCGCTCAATGGCCTGGCAGAGCAGAGTGCCGCTGCCGAATAAATCCAGAAGCTGTTTTGGGCGGGCATTACGGGAAAGCGGCCAGAATCGCGTGCCGCTGCCGCCGGCAAGTATCAGGGCATAATTACTCATGACGGGTGGATTATAACGCCGCACATTCCTGCGGTCAAGGCACAATTTTGCATGATGGCGCGCGTGTGAACACAATAAGCGCTTGCGTTTCGCGGCGCTTGCGCGTATAATGCGTGCTCACCGATATTATATTTCGTATGAGCGAAAGTTTAGCTGATAGAGCATTGCGGTATCATGAGCAACCGCGCCCCGGTAAGCTGTAG
>CAYYKC010000046.1:4129-17997 GCA_964471605.1 uncultured Akkermansia sp.
AAGTCCTGCTTTTCCATTGACGACCTCACGCTGGCCTATTCTCCGGGTGTGGCCGTCCCCTGTAATGAGATTGCAGCCGATACGTCGAAATCCGCCCTGTACACCAATCGAGGCAACCTGGTGGGTGTCATCAGCAACGGTACGGCCGTGCTGGGGCTGGGCAACATCGGCGCACATGCCTCCAAACCCGTGATGGAGGGTAAGGGCCTTCTCTTCAAGATTTATGCTGATGTGGACGTGTTCGACATTGAGCTGGATATCAAGAAGCCCGAAACGCTCATCGAGGTTATCAAAACGCTGGAGCCGACCTTCGGTGCTATCAATCTGGAGGATATCAAGGCTCCGGAATGCTTCATCGTGGAGCAGCGCCTGCGAGAGGAAATGAACATCCCCGTGTTCCATGACGACCAGCACGGCACCGCTGTGATTTCCGGTGCAGCGCTGTTGAATGCTGCTCATCTGACCGGGCGTTTGTTGCAGGATATGAAGTGCGTGGTCTGCGGCGCCGGTGCTGCCGGCATAGCCTGCGCAAAGTTCTACATGGCTCTGGGTGTGCGTCGTGAGAACATCTTTATGTTCGACTCCAAGGGACTTATCCACACCGGGCGTCTGGATTTGCACCCCACCAAGGCCATGTTTGCCCAGAGTGAGGATTGCACGTTGGAGGTGGCGCTTCAGGGTGCAGATATCTTCCTGGGACTTTCCAAGAAGGGGCTGCTGAAGCCGGAGATGGTGAAGAGCATGGCACCCAACCCCATTATCTTCGCTTGTGCTAACCCTGACCCGGAAATCACCTATGAGGAGGCTAAGGCTGCCCGCCCGGACTGCATCATGGGCTCCGGCCGTTCCGACTGGCCGAATCAGGTGAACAACGTGAGCTGCTTCCCCTACATGTTCCGCGCCGCTCTGGATATGCACGCCACGAGCATCAGCGAGGCCATGAAGATTGCCGCCGCTCGCGCTCTGGCTGATCTGGCCCGCCAGCCTGTACCGCAGGAAGTGGTGGATGCCAACGGTGGCGTTGCTCTGGAATTTGGTCGCGACTACGTCATCCCGAAGCCCTTTGACCCGCGTATGATTGAGTTCCTCTGCCCGGCTATCGCCGAGGCTGCGGTTATCTCCGGCGCGGCTGCCGGCCCCCTGCCGGACAAGGAGAGCTACATCGCGGAGCTCAAAGCCCGTGTGGCACACGTGCAACAGCGTACACGTGCCTTGGTGGGTAGCTATCAGGGCTGATAGAGATACCATCCCGATTTTATCAGAAAAGCGCATCGGCAGATAAACCGATGCGCTTTTCTTCTGATATGCTGACAGGGGATGGGGAATTAGTCCCAGAGGTGGACGGCTTCTTTGACTCGTTCAATTTGTTTACGCATTGTTTCCATAACCGGGTGTTGCATAAGACGATAGAATTGGTTTGAGTGCAGTGGTGTGGCCGGTACACAAATGCGCAGCGGATGCGGCATGCGCTCCACGACAGCGCTTTCTCCCGGCAGAATGGTTCCGGCATAGTCTCCGTCCAGCTGGTAATCCAGAGTGGCCTCAGCAGTAATGGAGCAGGAGGAAAACTGGCGCAGCTGGGTGAAGTCGGTCGTGTTGCGATCCGTCGCTCCTTTCATCAGCATGTAGGAGATAACCTCGAAGAGAATGCCCGTGCTCTCCAGCTGAATGATGGCAGCATCCAGCAAACCGTCGTTGTAGCGGGCGTTGGCAAAGAGGTGACCCTCGCCGCCGTAGCGCTTACCGTTGCCCAGAATAACCTGCGTGCCGCAGACTTGCTCTCCGTCGGGCAGAGTGACGGTGATGATGGGGTGGTGCTCCACTGCCACCTGCATGCCGGTAACCACGTGGGAGGCCGCTCCCAGATGTTTCTTCATGCGCGGAGTGATGCGGCGGATGATGCTGGCATCGGGACCGAAACCGGCCAGCTGCAGAAACGGTCTCCCGTTGACGGTGAAAATGTCCACCTCCTGTCGCACGTCGCCTCGCATGGCGGCCAGCGCCGCATCGAATCGTCGGGAGCCGATACCGAGTTCCCGAGAAAAAATATTCATCGTGCCGCAAGGCAGGATGCCCAGCGCTGCTTCGGTGCCGATGATGCCCTGAGCAGCGCACATCAGCGTGCCGTCGCCGCCGGCTGCTGCGACGATGGGTTCGCCACTCTCTGCCAGTTCATGAGCTTTTTCCGTCAAATCCTCCGCGCTGTGGGTGGAGATGAGCCGGAAATCCGCGCGGTGAGTGTCCAGCCACGCCTTGAGCCCGGAGCGGAAGAGACTTCCGGCTTTCGGATTAATCAGTAATGGAATAGGGGTAGTCATAAGAAAGCATTACCCAGGATTCCCAGTGCCGTGAGGATGGAAATCGTAAAGGCCGGGGAATCAATCAGGTCGAAGATGCCGCCGATACCGGGCAGCAGCGAGCCGCTGTCTTTCACGGCAAGGCCGCGCTTGATGAGCGACCCCGCCAGATCGCCGGCAACCGCCAGGAAGAAAAGCGGAAGTACTACGGCCACATAACATGCGAGGCCGATGGCGGTACAAACGGCTTGATCCAGTAGCACAGGGGCGAGGAGTGCTCCGCATACCAGCGTGATAATGATGGAGCCGATGATACCCTCCCATGTCTTCTTGGGAGAAACCACCGGGCTAAATCGGCGGGTGAAGAACTTGCCGCCCAACAGCACGCCGCTCACGTATGCCCAGATGTCACTCATCTTCGTGAAGAGAATGAGCCAGAGCAGCAGGTTGACAGAATCCTGGTCATTGATGTACCAGAGAGCAAAGGAGAATAACCAGACGGGGTAGATGAATGCCAACACGGTGCGGCCAACGGAGGAAAGAGCCTGTTCAGCCGATTTGCCGCAGTAATCCATGCTGAACAGTTCACAAATGAATGCCGTGATGGCAAAGAGCACGAGCCCGAAGAGCGGCACGGCGATGAAAGTCAACTCCGGTTGAAGCATCCCGGGAACCTCGGCATCGAAACGGACGGCTGCGAGCTGCAGCCAGGGATAGACTACACCGGCGAGGAGAACGAGCCAACGGTTCGTGGTCGTCCCTTTGAGCATGTTGAACCATTCCCATGTGGTCAGGTTGCAGAGCAGGCATATCAGGATGCCATAGGCAATGGGTTTATTCAACCAGAGTGCTCCACCGAGAATGGCAAGCAGAATAATGGTGCTCAATCCGCGTTCCAGAAAAGTTTTGAGTTTAGGTGTCATGTGCCGGTAGAAAAATTCAGATGAGAAAAAGCTATCAGACCGCGCTGAGTTTAGAATCTTATACCGATTTTGTCAATGTTTTAATGCTGATATTGCCGAGGAATCGGCTTTTTGGGGTGTTATCTCACAAACGATGTGTCTGATAGATGGCAAAAATGCGTTTTTTCTTGTTCTTCTGCGGAGGTTTCATAGAATGAGGGAGCGATGATATCTCGTCCATTACCTTTCTGCCTTTTGCCTGTGATGTTGACGTTCCTGCCGCAAGCGGCAGGAAATCCTGCGTCTCATGAGCCGAAGAATATCTCTGTGCAGCTATCTGTCGCCCATGTCCGTGATGATAAGGGTAATACGCCTCTTCATCATAGCGATAACAGTCCGGAAATCGTTCGGCGGTTGCTTGATTCAGGTGCAGATGTGAATGCGCGCAATCACGACGGAAATACACCGTTGATGATGCAGAAAGGCGTTTTTCTGGGTGGTGAGGAGTGTTGTTACGGGGTGCCCGTGGTGAGACTGTTGCTCCAATCCGGCGCAGATATTGATGCCCGCAACAATGCCGGAATGACAGCCCTGGATCTGGCGATGACGCTGGCTTCCAGTTGGTATGGAGAAAATCCTGTGCTTCCCTTGCTGCAGCGGGGTGGTAGATCGGCATCTCTGCATGCCCAGCTGGTCGGGGCAGCCGCTGCGGGCAGGGTAGAGTTGTGCAGAAGCCTGCTGCGGCAGGGGGCAGATCCCAACGCGCTGGGGCGGAACGCCCCGAATGCGCTGGCTTCCTGTCTGGGGAATGTTATTGAACCGGGGGAGCGAGCGTTGGAACTCACGGAAATTTTACTGCAAGCCGGAGCAGACCCCAATCTGGCAGCTACCGATATCATGTCCCGCTGCCGCTTCCCATCAAACAGGGAAAAGATTCTGGAACTCCTGTTCCGTCATGGCTACGACCTGACAAAAGTTGATGCGGAGGTGCTGCGTTTCAATCTGGAACAGGAACGAGAATGGAATGGCTATTCTCGCTTCCTGCAATTATTGCAGAAACACGGTGCGAATGACATTCTGCGGCAGGCTGAGCCGAATGAAAAGCCTTCTAACGACTGCTCTTCAGACAGTATGCGCCGGAACAGATAAGTGCGAGTGCTATCAGAGCAGAGAGAGACGGCAGAATGTAATTGCGCGGTGGAACGCCTTTGCCGAGAACGGATTTTTCCGGTGCAGCGGGGTTGAGATAGACCGGGACGATACCACTTTCCAGAGCCTGTTCGTACATGCTCGGCGTGAAGCAGAAACCCTCTTCGGTAATGGTGTAATCGTGACCCTTGTAGTGGATTTCCACTCTGGTGTCGTAGGCCAGGCTCTGCCGGTGCGCCAAATCGCGTTTCAAGAGGATGACATCGCCGTCGAGGGTCGGGGAATCCTGGGCGGCATGGATGGTGTGGATGCGGAGGAAGCTGCTGCGCACCGGAATCAGCAGCAGCATAAGCGCCAACCTCCAGCAAAGCCAGGCCGCCATTCTGAATTGCCTCTTGCGCTCGTTTTCCGCATAGTTGTTGTTGCCCAGCCTGTTGTGTTTATTCATAAGGATAGCAAAACCCGCTCCGCTGCTTGGGGCAACGGAGCGGGGAAAAAGGGGCGGGTGTCTTAGTGGGCACAACCGGGGCAGGCCCAGCCGGCACGGATGTCGGCAAAGAAGTCATTGCCCTTATCATCCACCAGAATATAGGCGGGGAAGTCCTTTACGGTAATCTTCCAGATGGCTTCCATGCCCAGCTCGGGGTATTCCACGCATTCGATGGAGGTGATGCAGTTCCTGGCCAAATCAGCGGCCACACCGCCGATGGAGCCCAGATAGAAGCCGCCGTACTTCTGGCAGGCATCTGTCACGCACTGGGCGCGGTTGCCCTTGGCAATCATAATCATGCTGCCGCCGTTGCTCTGGAAGAGCTCCACATAGGAGTCCATGCGACCGGCCGTGGTGGGACCGAAGGAACCGGAGGGATAACCCTCAGGCGTCTTAGCGGGGCCGGCGTAGTAGATGGGGTGGTCTTTGATGTACTGGGGCAGCTCCTTGCCGGCATCCAGCAGCTCCTTGAGCTTGGCGTGAGCGATATCGCGACCCACAATGATGGTTCCGGAGAGAGAAAGACGCGTCTTGACAGGGTATTTGGTCAGCTCGGCCAGCACCTCTTTCATCGGGCGGTCAAGATCAATCGGCACACCCTCGCTCTTGGTTTCGCGATACTCGGCGGGGATATACTTGCCCGGGTCGTACTCCAGTTCCTCGATGAAGATGCCCTCCGGGGTAATCTTGGCCTTGGCGTTGCGGTCGGCAGAGCAGGATACCCCTAGTGCCACCGGACAGGAAGCCCCGTGACGCGGCAGGCGCACCACGCGCACATCCAGCGCAAACCACTTGCCGCCGAACTGGGCACCCAGCCCCAGCTTCTCGGCTTCTTTCTTCAGCTCGTTCTCCAGCTCCACATCGCGGAACGCGCGACCGTGTTCATTGCCGGAGGTGGGCAGGCTGTCATAGTACTTGGTGGAGGCCAGCTTCACCGTCTTGAGGCAGAGCTCAGCGCTGGTGCCGCCCACAACGAAAGCCACATGGTAGGGCGGGCAGGCCGCCGTACCCAGAGTGCTCATCTTCTCCACCATGAACTTTTTGAGCGAAGTGGGGTTGAGCAGAGCCTTGGTTTCCTGGTAGAGATAGGTCTTATTGGCAGAACCGCCGCCCTTGGCGATGAACAGGAAGGAGTAATCCATGCCGTGGTCGGTGGCAAAGAGGTCTATCTGCGCGGGCAGGTTGGTGCCGGTGTTAATCTCCTTGTACATGTCCAACGCCACATTCTGGGAGTAGCGCAGGTTGTTCTTGGTGTAGCAGTCGTATGCGCCACGGGAGATATATTCGGCATCATTGAACCCGGTCCAGACCTGCTGGCCCTTCTTGCCCACACAGATGGCAGTGCCGGTGTCCTGGCAGAGCGGCAGAACGCCCAGTGCCGCCACCTCGGCGTTGCGCAGCATGGTCAGTGCCACGCTCTTGTCGTTCTCAGAGGCCTCGGGGTCACTCAGAATACCCTGAACCATCTTCAGGTGTTCCGGGCGCAGGTAGAAAGCCACATCGTGCCAGGCGGTTTCTGCCAACAGACGCAGACCCTCTGGCTCCACCTTGAGGATGGGCTTGCCTTCAAACTCACTCACGCTCACATAATCCTTGGTGAGCAAACGATACTTCGTGGTATCTTCCCCCATGGGGAACATTTCCTGATATACAAAAGGAGGTGTTGCCATAACGCGATTATTTGTACCACTAATTTCCTGCTTTTTCCAGCAAAATCAGCCCGTCCCGCAGAAAATGACAGCTTGCGGCCGCCCCTTCATGCGAGCATCGTGTGCGGAATTTCAAAAAAAATCCAATCGCGGTTATACCTCTGCCGGCTGATAACGTGTGAAACTGGCCAAATCTGCGGGCATGAGAGCATCCAGACCGTCCAGAAAAGCGGTAGCAAAGCTGCCGGGATGTGTGTTTTTATTGGCGGCGCGTTCACCCACCAATCCCATGATGGCAGCCGTAGAAATGGCGGCATCCAGAGCGCTGTCCGCAACAGCCAGACAGGCTCCGGCCAGCGCTCCCATGGAGCATCCCATGCCCGTGACACGTTCCATGATGGGATCGCCGTTGGTCAGCATCCAGATGTTGGTGCCATCGGTGGCATAGTCTTTGGCGCCGGTCACCAGCACCGCCGCCCCGGTGCGCTTCGCCAGAGAAACAGCGGCCTTCACGGCCTGTGAGCTGGAGTTGGTGCTCTCCACCCCGCGTCCGGCGGCTTTTTCACCGGCCAGAGCCATGATCTCGGATGCATTGCCGCGAATCATGGTGGGGGGCACTTCTGCTATAAGCTTGTGACAGAATTCCGTGCGGAATCGGAGCACCCCGGCTGCCACGGGGTCGAGCACCCAGGGAATTCCGGCGGCTCGGGCGGCCCTGGCGGCTGTCAGCATGACATCTGCCTGCTGTTCCGTCAGGGTTCCGGTGTTGATGAGAAGAGCCTGGGCACAGGTGTTGAGAATTTCTTCGCATTCTCCGGCATGTTGCAGCATGACCGGGGCTGCACCTATGGAAAGCAGGACATTGGCCGTGAAATTCTGCACCACGTTGTTGGTGAGACAGAGGACAAGCGGGCGCGAATCGCGTAATTTCTGCAGCACGATGGCTGCCGTTTCTGAAGGTGTGTAAAGCATGATTTGTAATTGGGGTTAGAAAAAATAAGGATTATAAAAGCTCGCGGGCGGCTTGCTGCGGATTTTCTGCGGCACAGATGGCAGATACCACCGCTACCCCGGCGGCAGCTCCCGTGGCGCGGATATCGCGAGCACGCGCGGCATCAATCCCGCCGATGGCCACCACGGGCAGGGGACAGGATGCCGCCACTACGGCCCAGTTCTGCAAGCCCATGTCCGCAGCGGCATCGAGCTTGGTTGCCGTGGGGTAGACCGGGCCGCAGCCCACATAGTCCACCAGCTCCACAGGTACGGCATCCATTTCCTCCTGATTGGATACGGAAAAGCCCAGTATCATATCCGGCCCGATGAGCGCACGCGCCGCGGCGGGAGGCATATCACTCTGTCCGATGTGGATACCGTCTGCACCGATTTCTACGGCCAACTCCACGTCGTTGTTGATGATGAGCGGTACATTCACGCTGCGAAGGTAATCGCGCAGCGGCAGCACCTCTGCCAGCACGGCGGCTTTGTCCGTCTGTGCGCTGCGATACTGTACCATCGTCACGCCCCCGGTAACCGCTTCCTTTACGGTGGACAAAAGGCCATGACGGCATCGTGTTGCCTCATCGGTCACCAGGTAAAGATACAGCGTTTTCGGGTCAAGTGTACTCATGCTGCACATTCTACACCTTTACCTCCCGATTTCGCACTACCTTTTTGTGACAGTCTGCGGCATAACGATATGCTTGACTTTGGCAGTGCTTGCAGTATGGTGTAGTCAATATGTCGCCGATGATGAATCTTCAACCCTTTATTCTTTCGCTCCTGAGCGGGGGAGAGTTGGTGTCATGTGGAGTGAATCGAGAGACACGATGGAGTCGTCATTGCCCGGCCGCCGTGTTAAGGCGTGGCATTTGCCCGGAATGGGTGTTTGCAAGAAATGAGAGATATCTCACATGGAATGACTGACGACATCAGTCAACATGTTCTCATCGTTGAGGTGCTTCTGTGGTGAAAACTTATTTTCTGCGCCGTCGTGTGGCGAGGAGGGTCAGAGCCAGAAGATTGAGACTGGTGCCCGCCGGTTCAGGAATACTCAGCCCTTGAAGGCTGAGAATGCCCTCTTCGAGTACTAATTTAGTATCATTTGTGATGGCTGCATGTTCGAAATACGAGGAGGCTGTCCAAGTCCCGGAGGTGACGATCCCGTTGCCTAAATCGAGAGCTGTGATATTGGTAAAGAGAACGGCTTTCAATTCATTTGATTCGGAGTAGGCAACCATAGGGAACATGTCACTTGAAAGTGTCAGCTGCTTGACGGAATTACCCAATTTCAGGTTATTTCCACCCATGTCTACGGCTGTTTCCATTTCCAGCGTGTGAGCTTGAGAGAGATTCAAATGCCATTTCATCTGAGGCACGATTGCTGCTACTTGCTCGTTTCGAAGAGCGGAAAATGTTTCAGTTACCAATATTTCATTGTAGGCGTTCAGAGAGGTCCCGCTGTACAAAGTAAGCTCTTCCAGCGTCAGGGTACTGTTGAGGGCATAAAGCAAATCAAGATGAGTACCGTGGATATCTTGTTTGTCGCCGATAATGAGTTTCCCTTTGAGTGCCTGTACGGTTGCGTCTGCCTGACTTCTGGAATCCATCGAGTAGCTGTAGGTGACATCTCCGCTTGTCGAGTTGTTGCGGAACTGAACAGAACTGCCGGAGTCTGCGGAGATTTGTCCGGTCAGCACAGTATCGGATGATAAGGCGTAGCTGAAATGGCCGCCCTTAGCGGCTGAAATGTTCCGGGAACCCAGGGAGAGCTCGCTGATGAGTTTTCCGTTATCGTTGATGCGGACATCGCCGTTTCCGGCAATTGTTGCCTCATTCTCGGCTTTGAGACGATAGTTGCCGCCGTTTTCCACGGTGATGCTGCCCGGGGTAATAGTTCCGACGATGGTGATGTCCCGGGGTTCATCTGTCATGCCGTTCATACCGTGGGCATCCAGCAGGACGGCTCTGTTGTCCTCTGCATAGCTGTGGTAGTATCCCTTATGCTGTTCTTCTATGCTGTCTCCGTTGACAAGAACGTCCCATCCGGTTGATTGGTCGGGCAGGATGTTGGTGTCAGTCTGCTGAGCCTTCCACTCGGTAGCACTTCCGTTCCATACCAGAGCCTCATCTGCAGAGCTGTATTCCTCCAGCATGTTCCGGAGCGATTCCGGCGTGTTGATGCCAGTGACAGCTCCGAGATAGTAGTGATAGTCGGAGTTGTATGTCAGTGCAGTTTCCAGCGTGGCATCCGTGTAGAGCATGATTTTATCTCCCTCCACTTTAACGTATGCCTGCTCCAGAGTGGGGGTATACACGTAGCTTTCATCCATTGCGGTGCCGTTGAGCTTATTGTTGTCGGAATCCGCATAGACTAGTGATTTAATCATGCCGTTTTCATCCAGTGTGAATCCGTAGCAAGTGAGTGTGTGGGCACTGAATTTGTCTGCAACATCAGCCCCCACATTGAGATGGGCGATAAGACCGGCTTCGGTCTGTATATAACTGCCGTCAGCCTGCCTGGTGATTCCCATGGCCGGGAGCAATGTTTCTGTTAAGTTTTTCAGCGAGCTGACCTCAGTGACGGTTGCTGTTTGGGGTTGATAATCGGTGCTGCTGTTGTAGCTGCCGAAATAGTCGCTGTAATAGCCACCTCCGGCAGAGGCGGAAGTCCATGTGAAGAACCAATCTGTTCCTTCAAACACTTTTCCTGCACTATTTGTCCAACCTGTTTCGATAAAACGCTTCATCACATTGAGCCGCATAGGGTCGGGGCCTGTTACATCCGGTATATGAGCCCATTGGGAACGGTAGGTGCGTGTGTAGTCAGAGCCGTAGGGAAGCTCTTTGTTGCCTTTGTAGAATACGCCGTAATAGCTCTGCCAGTATTGAAGCATGTTACTGGTTGTGTGTGCCCAGCACATCAGACTATCTCCCAGGCTGTCGCCGTTTACCGCCCAGCCTTTGGTGCTGTCGTAGAGCCGTGTAGATTCTTTTGCCGAAAGACTGAATTCTCCGTCACTATAGGTGCCGGCCACCCCCTCTGCGATGTATCCGTTTGTGAGATCCAACGTGTCTCCCACGTTTGCTCGTAAGGAGGACACTGTGCTGAACAGGATTAGAGTCAGGATTCGTGTGGCTTTCATAATCAACACTCTTATTTATTCGGTTATTAGAATACTTCAGACATTAGCGTTATTTTTGCGGAATATCAAGCATAAACTCTGTGACAGAACAAGGAGAATGAAAAAGCGCCCTCCACGGAGGGCGCTTTCGGTTAGAGTGAAATAAGTAAACATTACGAGTAGGCCGCTTCCACGCGGGCCGCGACGTCCTTGTAGCCGTAATCGACTTCGTAGATAGCCTTGAGGTTTTCGAGGGATTTTTCCTTGTTGCCCTGTTCGTCGTAGAGCAGGCCAATCATGTAGAGGATTTCCTTCTTGGTCTCGTCCATGACCATGAGCTCCTTGTCGGCATCCTCGAGCTGACGGATAGCCATATCCACCATACCCTTGGCGTGGTAGCATTTGCCGAGCATGAGCATGGCCTTGATACGCAGGTTGGGGTTGGTGCGGGCGCGCTGGAGAGCGGGTATGGCCTCGGACTGCATGCCGGCATCGAAGAGAGCCTGACCGTACTTGAACTGCAGCTGGGCATCGGTGGGGTTGGCTTCCACGCGTACGCGGGCGTCTTCCACCACAGCCATGGCGATTTCCTGCTTGCGAGCGGCAAGGGTGGCGCGGGCTTCCTCGTTGTTCGGGTCGGCGGCAAGCACCTGCTCGTAGTAGGCGAGCTCTGCCTCCATGGCCTTTTCGTGCATGGCCATGGCCTTATCGTTGATGGATACGTCTGCCTCGCCGCCCAGCTGGAAGGCATAGGCGTAGAAAGAGTAGGCGTTGGCGTAGTCTTCCATCTGCTCGTAGCAGGAGGCGATGTCTTTTACCACCTGAAGATTGCTGTTATCCACGGCATACATCTCAGAAAGCTGAGCCAGACGGGCTTCCAGCTCTGCACCGGTGAGCCCCATCTTGTCGCCGCTTTCCAAATCGGCAGTGGCGTTGGCATTCTTCATCTTGGTGCGGAAGTCTCCCTTGCCTTCCCAGTTACCCTGCTTCATGGAAGCGCGGGCAGCGTAGTCCTTCTCGGCACGCATGGCGGTGGCATCCGTGGGGTCAACCTGGAGGATGCGGCGGTAGGTCTCGGCGGCTTCGGCGAACATCTCGTGGTCGCTGTAGTGCTTGGCCAGTACGTTGAGCTGCTTCTTGTCGTCGGGGGCACCCTGACAGATAGTCTCCAGCGCAAAGGTGGCGATTTCGGTCAGCCCCAGCTCCGTGGCTGCAGCGTAGAGTGTGCCGTTGGCAGCGGGGGAGTAGGGATCCTTCTCCAGTGTGTCTTCCACGGTGGAGAGTGCTTCCTCAGGCTTTTTCACAGAAGTGGAGACGCGGAAACCGCCGAAGAGGGAGGAACGACGGGCAGCGCCGGCCTCGGGGGCGAGCTTCACCTCACATGCACGCAACACCTTGCGGGCTTCCAGGAAACCGGGAGCGCGTTTGACGAGGGTTTTGAGGATGCTGACTGCGTATTTGTAGTTCTTGGTCTGAACGGCCTGCTGAGCCTTAATCCAGAGCCCCTGCTGATCAGGAGCAAGCTGGCGGTCTGTGATGAGCGTAATCATAACGGTAAAAATGTGAAAAACATCGCCGTGGGTATGGCAATACCCACGTATCAATCTACTTCTATCACAAAATCAGTGTCATTTCAACCTTGTTTTTTCAAAAAAACGTGGCACAATGGGCGGCGACATGAGAACGGATGCCCTTTTGAGCCGATACGGATATTGCAGCCGCCGCGAAGCCGCCACCTGGGTGAAGCGGGGACGGGTGAGCTTTCGGGGAAATGCGGTGACGTCTCCATCCGAGAAAGTAGAGCCGGAGGAGGTGCTGGTGGATGGTGAGCCTGTTCCTTTTGTCAACGGGCTTTATGTGGCCTTTCACAAGCCGCTGGGATGCACCTGCAGCCATCGGGAAGAAGGCGAGCTTGTCTATGATTTGCTGCCGGAGAGGTGGATGGTTCGCAATCCGGGAGTCAATACAGTGGGGAGATTGGACAAGGAGACAAGCGGTCTGCTGCTGCTGACCGATGACGGGAAGTTTGAACATGCGATGACCAGCCCGCGTCGGCATGTCTCCAAGGTGTATGAGTTCACCACGTCTGCGCCGATTCCGGCAGAGGCGGTGGGGATTTTTGCCGGCGGTGAACTGATGTTGCAAGGGGAGAAAACGCCCTGCATGCCTGCAGAGCTGGTGATAACGGGTGAGTACGCCGGGCGGCTCACGCTGCACGAGGGGCGTTACCACCAGGTGCGCCGCATGCTCGCGGCTGTCGGAGCCCCTGTAGAGACTCTCTGTCGGGTACAGATTGGGCCGATGAAGCTGGCGGAACTCGGCCTTGCTCCCGGGGAATGGGTGGAGTTTGACCCGAAGATGTTTGAGCTCTGATGGAGTACGATATGCCCATAGCGGTGGATCCGGATTTTCGGGTACTCTACGAGGATGACGGCGTACTGGTGGCAGACAAGGCTGCGCCGCTGCTGACACATCCCACCGGAGACAAGAACGAACCGACTCTCTGGCACGGTGTGCGGGAGCTGCTGGCCTATGAGCTGGCCACGGGCGGGCAGGTATCGTTTATCAATCGTCTTGACCGCGAGACCAGCGGCATCACGCTCATTGCCAAGACTGCTGAGGCCGCTTCCGCTCTGGGTAAAGCCATGCAGGAACGTCTACTGCACAAGGAGTACTATGCCGTGGTGCAGGGTGTCCCCCTCTGGCAACGAGCCGTGAATGCCGAACCCATCCTGCGGATGGAGGAGGTGGCTCCCACCCGCATCCATGTGCGCCAGTGCTGCTATCCGGGCGGGAAGCCGTGCTGCACGGAATTCGTTCGTCTGGAGCAGGGAATCAGCGATTGTTGTCTGGTGCGTTGCATTCCGCATACCGGGCGTATGCACCAGATACGTGTGCATCTGGCCTATCTGGGCCATCCCATTGTGGGGGACAAAATCTACGGCGGGGACGAGAGTTGCTATCTGGATTTCATGGAGCAGGGGTGGACTCCGGGACTGGCTGCGCGCCTGCGCTTGCCGCGCCATGCCCTCCATGCCTGTAAACTGAGCTTCCCGTGGAGGGGAAAGACGGTCACGGTGGAGTCGTCTCTTCCGCAGGACATGCGGGGGCTGTTGTCGGATGCTCCGGGCTCGTGAATCCTCGGGATTGGGGGGGGGTTGTCTTGCGGATGCCTGATGAAAATGGCAAAAATGGCGTGAAAATGGGGGTCTGTTTCAGATTTGCTGGTGCTCAAGAGACCTCCAGATGACAGAAAAAGT
>CAYYKC010000047.1:0-17730 GCA_964471605.1 uncultured Akkermansia sp.
AAGAAAGCACAAGACCTCACGTTTCTACTACCAGCAGATTTGAAACAGACCCAAATGGTATAAAAAAAGCAAATTACGGCTTGACATTGTTCAGGAAACCTGTAGTATTGCTGCGCGCTGCGACGGTAACGCAGCCGGAAATCATTATGAAGGCAGACATTCATCCCAAGTACAATCCTGTTGTGTTCGTGGACATCACCACGGGCCGCCGCTTCATCACCCGCTCCACCGTGACCTCCGCCAAGAAGGAAGAAATCGATGGTGTGGAGCACTATGTTGTGTCCTGCGGTATCACCTCCGACTCTCACCCCTTCTTCACCGGTAAGAACCAGTTTGTGGACACCGAGGGTCGTATCGACAAGTTCCAGAAGCGCTTCGGCTCCGTCCGTCGTGCCAAGAAGCCTTCCCTCAGCTGATAGCTGCGGAATCAGTTTTTCAAACGCCCCGGTTCAGTCATTGAACCGGGGTCTTTTTATGTCAGGAAACCGGTATCTTTATGCTGGAAATGAGCAGAGATGTGTAGTAGAATGGCGGGCGTTAGAATTTCTGTTCCGCTTCATGAAACACCTCCGCACAATTTCCCTGTCACTCACCACCGCAGCAGCATTGCTGAGCAGCTGCCAGCAAGCCACCTACCCCCTCTTTTTCCTCACGGAATCCGACACGGCAGAAGCAGGGGCTTCGTTCAACATCCTGTACAACGGCGTGTATTATAACCGCATGCCGATGCTCTCGCTCAAGCATTTCAGCAAGTTCCGTTCCTTCCTGAACGATGACGGCAGCTACGGCGTTGTGCTCTATACCAAGGAGGAGTACCGCTCCCGTCTCTACACCCAGACGTTGGACAACAACGGCAACAAATTGCTCCCGGTCGTGAACGGCATTGCTATGCCTCCCATGCTGATAGACGCGCCCATCGGTGACGGAAAGCTCGTTATCTGGAATGGGCTCAACGGCTACGACCTGAAAATGATTGGTGAAACCGTTGCTCCCGCTAATCCGGAAATTGAGGAGAAGCGCTATCGCGATAAGGATCCGCGCCCCAAACGCGAAGTACCCAAGGGAATCAAGGTGAAACGCGATGCAACGGGACGCATGATTCCTCAGCTCTTCTCTGAGGAATAATACATCATCAGCATATGCGGCACATCTTCACCCTGTTCATCTGCACCACCCTGCTGAGCATCAGCGGGGTGTGTTCAGCCGGAGTGGATTTGGTGTACCGGCTTCCGACCGGCAACGATGCCCTGTTCCGGGGTGACAACAAGGCATTCTTCACCTATGTGGACCGCACCTTTGAAGGAGTCACCACTCAACCCTGGGAAGCCGGCACGTATGGCTTTGTCCGCAATCCTTTCCGCCTGAGTGACGGGCGCATCATGTATTCCCGGCTGCACGAAGGCATTGATATCTCCCCGGTGAAGAGGGATGAACAGGGAGAGCCGCAGGATATCATCCACCCGGTCGCCCCCGGGGAAGTGGTGTATATCAACAGTCAACCCGGATTGAGCAACTACGGACGCTATGTGGTAGTGCAACACCGGACACCGGAGGGCAAGTTCTACACCGTCTATGCCCATCTGGCAGAAATCCGATGCGAGGTTGGTCAACGGGTCGGAACCGGCAATGAGCTGGGGCGGCTGGGCTACTCCGGGGTCGGGCTCAACAAGACACGCGCCCACCTGCATCTGGAAATCTGTTTCCTGATCAATCAACACTACGACAAGTTCTCCCCCCCGGCCAACAAGCACGGAATTTACAACGGGCAGAACCTGATAGGATTCGATATATCAAAGCTCCTGCTGCATTGCAGGAATGGAGCCCCCCTCTCCCTTCGTCAACACCTCTCCACCCTCCCGGAGCATTACCGGGTGCGCGTTCCCTGTGTCGGCACCATGGATTTGCTGCAACGGCATCCTTTCCTTTACAAAGGGGATTGGAAAAAGCGGCCGGCAGCGCTTGATATGGCATTCACCGCAGAGGGCGTACCGCTGGCCGTGTATCCGGCAGATAAAGCCGTCACGGAGCCGGAGGTCATCTACTGCAAACCGCAACCGACCCTGCAACAGAACTGCACCGTCAACAGGCTCAAGAATAACAGCAAAAATGCTGCGCTAACTGCAAGCGGCAAGCGCTTTATTAACAACTTTCTCTGGCTGGAGGGAAAATACCCTCCAACGCCACCCCCGGAAGAATAGAATTCCTTATACCAGAATCATTCCAGCATGAAAATCTCCTCATTTCTTTACTTCCTGCCGGCATTCCTGAGTATCGCCGCCGCCTCTCCCATCGATGAAGCGGCTGAGCGTCTGCGAAACGGAGATGCCGTTGGTGTACTGAAAATGCTCAGCGACGTTGAAAGCGAAGAGAGCTGTTTCTGGAAAGGGCGGGCTCTGATAGAGCTGGGTCGAATGAAAGAGGCCGCAGATTTTCTTACCAAAGTCAGTGACACACACAAGCTCTATCCGTATGCAGCCAAGGCTCTTCTCTACTGTGCCTGGCAGAGCCCGGATGTAGAGTTTTCCACCGTTGTACCCACTCTGGCAGCCAGCCGCAACCCGGAGATTGCGGAAATAGCAGCCGCAGCGCTGGCAGAATTCTGGTTGCAACAGCCGGAAAGTCAGGATAACACCGCGCTGGAACTTCTGCGAGGTATGGCAGCAAAAAATCCGGAGTTCACCCCGGTTCTGGAATTATTGGAAATTGAGAATCTCCGCCAAAAGGGGAAATACGACGATGCTATCAACCTCTGTCGGGAACTGGAGGGAAATCGGGAGCTTCCCACCGATATCCGACAGCGCGTCCGTCTGGCGCTGGCAGAGGTCTTTTACGCACAGGAGACAGCGGGGCTCACCGAAAAGGAAACAGCACCCGCAGGCTTACTTTCCGGGCTCCGTCAGAGCGACCCGGAAAGCGATGAAGAAGCAGAAAATGTCCCGACAGAGGGGAAAGGCGAAGAAACGCTCCTGCACTTCATCTCTACCCATCCGGAGTCACCCCTGCTACCGGAGGCTTTCCGACGTTTGGCTGCGCATCAGGCATTCACGGAAGGCAAATATGCAAGAGCCAGACTGCAAGAATGGATAGAGGATATTGAGAAGCCTCGGCGCGCAGCCATTTCCCTGCTCATTCTCCAATATCTGATCAACCGGGATAATCCGGACAGCGTGGCACCGGACAACACCTGTGCCAATACCGCACTCACCCTTTTCCCCGGCGAACATGCCACCCAGCTCATTCTGTTGGAGCAAACGCGTTACCTGCTGGAACAGGGGCTCACCGAAGAAGCGGCCAAATACCTTAGCCACGTCACCCTTGATTCCCCGTACAAGACCTTTTACTCTGCCGTCATTCTCTCTGAAACAGATGTGCAGCAGGCCGCCCTCATGTTCCGTGACTGTGCACGGCTGGCGCCGGAAGGACTGCGCCCGGCAGCCTTTGCTAACAGCCTGCTCTGTGCCCTGAGAGCCGGCAACAAAGAACTGGAAACCGAAATCCTGAACTATCCCTACTTCACACCGGAAGCAAAAGTAGAGGTCTATGCAGCGCTGTTCCTGTATCACATGGGTAAAGACAACACGCAGGCACGTCAGGCCCTGCAGGTGTTACAGAGCATTCCTTACCGCGCCAGCGACTTCATGGTTGATTTCCTGCTGGATAAGGCATGGTTCAACATAGACGATTCCCCGCTCATGGTGGAGCAGGAGCTCGCCCATACCTCTACCGCCAACTTCCGTCCGAGACAACTCCTGCGCTACTATATGATTCGGGAGAGCGCCATGCGCAAGGCTTCTCCCGCAGACCGAAGAGCCGAAACGGAGGAACGCATAGCGGAGTTGATGCGTCAGGCCATCGAGACCACCGGCAACCGGCATCTGAATTACAGGCTTCGCTTCCACCTGGCCCATCTGTTCTCCGAGCGCAGCATGCATGCCGAAGCCTTCCGTCAGCTCATGGAATTGCATCAGCTGGCGGGCAACGGTGATACCGCAGCGCTGAGCCTATTCCACGCCGCCTACGAAAAAGAACAAGTCGGCACAACAGAATCCCTGAAAGAAGCGGTCGCCATGTATGCCAACTGTGCCGAAAAATACCCGGAGCTGGCGACGCAGGCCTCCATTCGACAGGCAGATGTGCTCATCCGCATCGGTCATGGAGAAGAGGCTGAGCATATCCTGAAACACCTTCTGAGCAAAGAGGAAAAGCTTACACCGCAGGATCGGGCTCATACACTGATTACCCTTTCCAACAAACACACGCTGGAAGGCACCACGGAAGGAATGAAGCGAGCTCTCGAAGTCGGAGGCAAATGTGCCGGTGACACCACCCTCCCCCCCCACTGGCGCTATGCCGCGCTGCTGCACCATGCCGCCATCTGCAGCAGAAGCGGGCACTATCGCCCGGCCTATGATGATTACATGGCCATTCTGGAGATGAATCCCGTCGGCAAAGCCAGTGCCACGGACCGGGATTGGTCCGTCTTTCATCAGGCAGCCATCGGTGCTGTAGACTCCCTGCTGGAGCTGAAGCAGTTCCGGGAAGCGGCCAACCTGGCCGACCGTTTCTCCGACTGGAAGAGCGACCGCAAAATGAAGCGTTACGCCGAATGGGCAACCTATATACGCCAGACAAATTTCCTGCGAAACGAATAAAGCCTCAGCGCAGGTCGCACCAGACGGCGCGGTGGTCACTGGCCTGTCGGGCAGCCGGGATATCAACAATACCGGAGGCATCGCCACGTTTCAATCGTCTTTTCATCGGTTCATTGACGAACAGGTGGTCAAAGGTGTTATAGGTATTCCCCCGTTTGTAGTACAGAGTCCACTCCTCACCCCGCGAATCTTTCGGATTCATTCGCCGCAGGGCACAGTCGGTCGACATCCCCTGCACCATCAGCCGGACGGAAGCATCCTGCGGGTTATCATTCCAATCACCGAACACGACCATGGGCAGGCCCGGTTGCTCCCTCATTTCCTGTTGGATATAACGAGCCAGCGTCTGAGCCTCACGATTCCGCAGAGACTCTGCAGCAGCGGCATCATCGCTCACCCTTGATTTGAGGTGTGCGCCCACCACGCGAAACATGCGCCCATCCTCCGTCCGTACCGTCACATCCAGAATCCCGCGCAGCATGCGGCGTTTCTGCACCCCGAACAAGCCATAATCAGCGCGGGATTTATCCTGCACCACCGGGTGCATGGACAGCAGCGCCAGTGCTCTATCCTCACCGCCTCGCGTCAGCACACGGCTATGGGGATAATCCAGGCCCCTGTCACGCAACCTGCGCTTCAAGTCCTCCAGCGCCAGAGGCCCGCCTATCTCTGCAAGCCCGACAATGGCGGGGTTCGCAGAGGCAATCACCTCTGCCACCGCCTCACATTCACGCTCTGGCTTGGGTCGATTCACATAGCGCGAGCGCTGCTTCTCCCCGGCAACAAAATAATTTTCCGCATTAAGCATGAGGAAACGAACCGGCGGGCCACTCTCCGGCATCTCAGCCACCTGCCGATGGGTAAGCGGGGGCAATGCAGCCTGCGGGGCGGACTCCGAATAGGGAGCAACTGACAGCTCCGAAGCCGCAGGACTTGCCCCTCCGAACAAGTGCAGAGACAGAAGAGCAACCACCACGGACAACATCACCAGAAAGAAGTCCGTCCTCCGCCACCATGGACGGGGTTTCGGCATGGGTGGCAGCTGATTCATGGGAAACGGCGTGGTTATCAGCTCTCGCGCAGCCATTCCGCCACCTGCGGGGCGGCGTAGGTCAGAATCATATCCGCACCGGCGCGGCGTATGGACAGGAGACTTTCCAACATCACCTGCTTTTCATCCAGCCAGCCGGAAGCAGCTGCCGCCTTCACCATCAGGTACTCGCCGCTCACATGGTATGCCGCTATCGGCAGCGTCGTCACCGCCCGCATAGCAGCAATCACATCCAGATACAGCGTGGCAGGCTTCACCATCAGGAAATCAGCCCCCTCCGCAGCATCCAGAGCCGCCTCACGCAGCGCCTCCCGCGCATTGGCCGGGTCCATCTGGTACGTCTTTTTATCACCGAATTTAGGCGCACTGCCCAAGGCTCCACGGAACGGCCCGTACAGCGCTGAGGCATATTTGGCGGTGTAGCTCATGAGCGATACCTTCTCGAAGCCCTCTGCATCCAGCGCGGAACGAAGCGCAGCAATGCGACCATCCATCATATCGCTGGGAGAAATGATATCCGCACCGGCGCGGGCATGGCAGAGAGCCTGGCGGCAGAGCGCCTCCACCGTCTCGTCATTGAGAATTTCGTAGGAACCATCCTCATATTCCCGCACCAGCCCATCCTGACCGTAGCTATTGAAGGGGTCAAGCGCCACATCCGTCATCACCACCATCTGCGGCACGGCGGCCTTGATGGCACGAATGGCTCGCGGCACCACCCCCTCCGGGTTCCAGGCCTCACTACCGGAGGCATCTTTCTTCTCCTCCGGGACAACGGCAAACAAATCCACACAGGGAATCCCCAGCGCATACAGTCGGCGGCATTCCTCCGCAATACCCGATACACTCCAACGGGTGCAGCCCGGCAGAGACTCAATGGGGGTATTCTCCTCCCCTTCCTGCACAAACATCGGGTAAATCAGATGCGCTGCCGTGAGCTCAGTCTCACGCATCAGACCACGAACTCCGGCAGACTTTCGATTACGACGGGGACGAATGGGAAGATTCATGCCCCGCATTATACGCTTCTTTCCCGCACAAGGCAAGCGCTAACACGACCACTTTACTGCGGGTTCGCCCCTGCCACCCAGCGGTAGGCGTTGCAGCCGACAAAATTACCTGCCACAATCGCAGCGTAGAAAATCAGGATTTCGCCAAGATTAGCCGCCCAGAAATTCATCGGCGCGCAGAGGTAGAAAAAGGCATCTGCCACACAGTGGGGGAAGCCGCAGGTGATGAAGAGCGGCACACCGAAGAGCATGGGCAGCGGATTTCCTTTCCGCGCAAAAGTCACAGCCGTAGTCATAATAAATCCGCAACCGATGGCCAACAACCCACCATTGAGCGGACCGAGAATGAGCCGTTTATCGGCCAGCAGCGCTTGAGCCGTCTCCTGCAGCGGCATGGCAGAGAGGCGCGTCATCGCCGCCATGGCTGCACAGCCCAGAATATTCCCGAACAACACCAGAAACATGTGTCCCACCTCATTCCGGGCAATGAACCCCGCCGTGCCGGTATAGAGCTTCAGCTTGTAATTCACCACGGCTATCAGCGCAAAGGTAAACAACACACTCCCCACAATGTCAGGACGAGCCAGATACCCAAAACCGGCAATCCCGATACAGATGCCGGACAGAAAAGACGATTTCAATACATTCACCATGTCCCTATACCTCGGTTGTCCGAAGCTAACATATTTTCCCGCCTAAATCAACGTCATTCTGCGACACCCGGCTAATAAAGGAAGCGAGCCGTAACGACGCAGTTAAGCCACAATTCGGAAATCTCCACACTAAACGATAGACGGGAATTTAACGAGGAGTACAAAGTCAAATGTACAATACACGGAGTCAACATTCCGCTCGCCTTACCCGCCGAGTAGACGGCATACAATCAACGCTTCATCCTGTTGCGAGGCGTAGACTCGCCGTGCTATTCTTTCATCCGTTGTTCTTCGCCCTTTGTCCTCAATTACCATTTGGTGAGTTTTTCGAGGTTCAGGCTCAATCATTGTGATACAATGCGTCAGCATACTCCGCTCAACTGAAAAAAATCACCCTTTCTGCTGCATATATGCGGGCAGAAAGGGATGTAATATGTGAGCGGATTTGTAAATCAGCGCAGGAAAAGACGCAGGATGCGGCTCTTGAGGCTGTTATAAGGGTGATAGCGGAAGGGGAGATCCAGCCAATTTCCCTTGGTAAGCACTGATTTGTGGTGCGTGAAGGTGTCGAACCCGGCCTTACCGTGGTAAGCACCCATGCCGCTGTCGCCGATTCCGCCGAAAGGCAGCCCGTGAACCGCCAGATGAATGATGGTGTCATTCACACAGCCGCCGCCGAATGCCAGATTGGCAATGAAGCGCTTCTCCGCAGAAGAATCGGTGGTGAAGAAGTAGGAAGCCAGCGGTCGCGGACGGCTGAGCACAAAATCCTCCACATCGTTCCATTTCTCCCAGGTCATCATGGGCAGAATCGGGCCGAAGATTTCCTCCTGCATGGCAGCAGAATCGGGCGTGATGCCATCCAACAGCGTGGGTTCGATACGCAGCGACTCCGCATCGCTGCGACCGCCGACCACAGCACGGGCATCGCGCATCAGACCGCAAAGGCGTTCAAAATGGCGGGCATTGATGATATGGGTGAACTCCTTGTTCTGCAAGGGTTCCTCGCCGAGCATCTCCTGCACGGCGGCGCGATACTCCGCCACGAATTCCTCCTTGCGGGAGGCATGAATCATGAGGTAATCCGGTGCCACACAGGTCTGCCCGGCGTTGAGAATCTTGCCGAAGGCAATGCGGCGAGCCGCCACGCGCACATTGGCGGATTCATCCACGATACAGGGGCTCTTGCCGCCCAGCTCCAGTGTCAGCGGGGTCAGGTGACGGGCGGCGGCCTCCATGACCACATGTCCCACCTTCGGACTGCCGGTGAAGAAGATGTAATCAAACTTCTGCTCCAGCAGCGCCCCGATGGATTCGCGTCCGCCCAGAACCACACTCACATAGGCCGGCGAGAAGATGCTGCTCAGCATCTCTGCCAGCACCGCAGAGGTGGCGGGGGACATGGAAGAGGGCTTCACCACACAGCAGTTGCCCGCCGCCAGTGCTGCCACCAGCGGATCCAGACACAGCAGGACGGGATAATTCCAGGGGCTGATGATGAGGGAGACACCGTAGGGCTCCGGCACGACGCGGCAGCGGGAGGGGAACTGTGCCAACGGTGCCGCCACACGCTTCGGGCGGCTCCAGCGGCTCAGGTGGCTCAACGCATCGCTCAGTCCGGCCTGCACCATGCCGATTTCGGTCATGTAGGTCTCCATGGCACACTTGCCGAGGTCGGCTTCCAGCGCGGCACAGATACGCGGCTCCCACTTACGGAGAGCAGAGCGGAGTTTTTTGAGAGCCTCGCGTCGGTAGCGGATATCGAGCGTGGTGTGCGTGAGGAAGAACTGGCGTTGTTTTTCGATGAGTTTGTGCATCTTCAGAAAGCGGCGTTAAGGATGGAAATGACCTGCTGCTCATCCGCAGCACGGGGATTGACAATGAGTGCGCCGTCATTCACCGCCACGGCTGCCACCTGTGCAAAGGACTCCTTCGGCACTCCGGCAGCCTCCAGCGTCAGCGGCAGCCCACAGGCATCATGCAGCTCTCGCCCCAGACGGGCAATGGCCTCAATGGCAGCTTCGGCACGCTTATCCGCAGGCGTGTTGAGCGCAGCCTCATCCCCCACCAGCGCAGGCAGCAGCGCCGCATAGGAAGCCGCCGCGTGGGACAGGTTGTAGCGCATCACATGCGGCAGCAGAATCGTCATCGCCACGGCATGGGGAACATGGCAGACACCACCGAGGGCATGACCAATGGCATGCACCGCGCCCACCATGGAGTTAGAAAAAGCAATCCCCGCCATAGTGGAAGCCAGAGCCATGGCAAAGCGAGCCTGTTTATCGCTGCCCCTGCGGGTGGCCTGCACAATGTTGTCGGCAATCATTCGGATGGCCGCCATGCCGTAGGCCTGACTGAGCGGGTTGGCCTGCAGGCAGGTGCATGCCTCCACTGCGTGGCAGAGAGCATCCATACCCGTGGAAGCCGTGGCCTTGGGCGGCAGCCCGGTGGTCATACGCGGGTCAATCACCGCCACATCCGGCTGCACAAAGGGAGAGAGGAACTCCATCTTCACCCCGGTTTCATCATTGCGGATAACCGCCACCCCGGTGCATTCCGACCCGGTTCCGGCCGTGGTGGGCACCACGATAAAGGGGATATGCGAACCGCGGCTCAAGTTTTCCACACCGCTAATAGCCAGAATATCATCCGTATTCTGCGACAGAACAAGACGCACTCCCTTGGCGGTATCAATGACGGAACCGCCGCCCACCGCCACGAGGGCATCACACTGATGGCGGCGATAGAGGGCGGCAATATCGTTCACCACGAGGAGAGACGAATCCACGGGGATATCCGTAAAGATGCAGGCCGGGCGGCAACCCTCTGCCTCCATGCTGCTGAGCACGGCATCCACCGTTCCCAGCTTGTACAACACGGCATCCGTCAGGAGCATGGGTGATTTCGCCCCCTGCTGCTGCAATTCATTGGACAGGCGCTCCAGCGACAACTCGCCGCACAGCAGCTTTACGGAATTCTGAAATTCAAAATAGGAAGGATTCATCGTTCTCAACAATCAGTATTTAAAGCGAAGAAACCCGAGGAGAATACGGCCGTATACCCGCAGCGGGTTGGTTTGCAGAGCCGGAATATCGGTCAGAATGTGTTTCGTTATCAATTTCGGGAAGAGGTAGGCTTCCACAATGTTGACCAGGCGTGCCAACTTCATCACATCAGCAATCTCGCCCTGCATGGTGAACGCGTGGCGGGCATAGGCCTGAGCCAGCCCCATCTGCCCGGTAAAGAGTCGGAACGAGTGCGCTGTGGATTTCACGCGCAGGTTACAGACAGCAGAGGGCAACTGCTTCAAACGCACCAGATGTCCCTTTTTCCACCGCACAAACAGCGTGGGCGCGTCATGTCCGGTCGCAATGGCATAGCTCATCCGCTCCGGCAGCGCATCGAACTCCGCCTTCACCCGCGTATCCATTCCATACAGCTCCACCAGCGCCGCATGCACCACACGCAGCACAATACCTACCGTCAATTTCTGAAAAAACAGTTTCATCCCGGGACAATCAGTCTTCACGTCGAGCGGAAGCCCTCGTCAGGCGGTCCATCATGGCATAGCCCAGCCCCATCTTCGGCAGTTCCTCTGCCACAATCACCTGCACCTCATCATTCTCGTCCATGGCACGCATCACGGCAAACAGACGCACCGCCGCCTCCACCAATCGTCCGCTGCCGGGCGAAAGCGTCATGGTTTCCACCCAGCAATCCTGCTCAGCGAGAGGAGAATCGCCCTTGTAGGAGATGAGGCCGTAGGCCACGCCCTCCTGCGGTTCGAACGGCTTGCGCGGATCATGCAGCAACAGAGGCTTACCCGGAGCATAGTGACTTTTGAGCTGACCGGGCGCATTCGGCAGCGCCGCCTCCGCTTCCCCGCCCTTGCCGGGCCTCACCACGCGGCAGATACCGCGCAGCTTCTCACGGGTGACGGGGCCCTCGCGCAGCAGTCGCACGGCCGGTTTACCCTTTTCATCCACAAAAGGTTGCAGGATAGTGCTTTCCAATCCCTCGGAACAGGCTCCGGCGTCCAGCACCATAGGAATGCTGCCGCCCAGTTCCTTGAGCACCGCTCCCGCGCTTGTGGGCGAGATATTGCCGAAGCGGTTGGCGCTCGGGGCGGCAATGGGATGCCCCAGCGCACGCGCCACACCGCGCATCGCCTCATGACTGGTCACACGGCAGGCCACCGTGGGCAACCCGCTCGTCACCACATCCGGCACGCAGTCCTTGCGCGGCAACACCAGCGTCATCGGCCCCGGCCAGAACTCCTTGCTCAGCCTGTCCACCAGTGGTTGCAGCTCCTCCGGAACCTCCGCAATATCCTTCAGCACGCGAGCATTGGCCAGGTGACAGATGAGCGGGTCAAAACTCGGTCTCTCCTTCACGGCAAACACCTTGGCAACGGCATCCGCATTGAAGGCATCCGCCCCCAGACCGTACACCGTCTCCGTGGGAATGGCCACCAACTCCCCGGCAGCCAGCAAATCAGCAGCCTCCCGGTACACCTTGCGACAATCCTCCAGCGGATCTATCTCAATCACGCGCGTTTCCATGCGCGGGATTATACGCAACTCGTTCCATTTGTCAATTCAAATCAAGCGCACTCCTGCTTCCACTCCGTTTTACACAACCGTCGGAGCTTTTGCCTATAACAGACAACCGGCTGCATAATCAGAGGCCATGAGACCCGCGCCGATGATTCCGGCATCTGCCCCGAACTGTGCGGGAAGCAGGCGGAGGTTGGCATAATGCACGGGGAATAGCTGGGCCTTGAGCTGTACGTCCAGCGGTTCAAAGAGCAAATCCCCGGCCTTTGCGACCCCGCCGCCGATGATGAAGGCATCCGGCGCCAGGGTATACATCAGATTCATGATGAGGCAGCCCAGTTTTTCCGCAAAATCCAGATACACCTGTCGGGCAATGGCATCACCGGCGCGGGCAGCCAGCTCCAGCTTGTAGGGAGTACACTCATCCACGCTGCGGGTGATTCCTGCGGCAGCATAACGGGCGGCGGCATCGGCTGCCATCTCATTGTTACCGATGTATTCCTCCACCGCCCCGCGATTGCCGAAGGGGCCGACCTTTCCGTTGTAACACACGCTGGTCTGTCCCACCTCACCGGCAGAGACGCGGCTGCCGCGCAGCATGCGATCATTCACCACAATGCCGCCGCCGATACCCGTGCCGAGCGTCAGGCAAACGATATTCTGCATTCCCCTGCCCGCGCCCAGCTTCCATTCGGCATAGGCCATACAGTTGGCATCATTATCCAGCACCACGGGGATTCCCAGCTCGCGCTGCATTATCTCGCGCACCGGAACCTCATGATTCCACACCGGCACATTCGTCAGCTGGTAGAGAATTCCCTTCTGAAAATAGACCCATCCCGGCATCCCCAGCCCCACTGCCACGGCATCGGAATGACGCTGCATGAGGTCGCGAATCGTCGCACACATGGCGGCAATGATGCTCTCCGGGCTGTCAAACTGCTGCGTGGGCAGCGGCTCTGCCTTGTCCAACAGTCGCTCACCGCTGGTGACACCTATTTTGATGCTTGTTCCGCCGAAATCCACCGCGATTGCCTTGCTCATGCTCATGTGGGCATTATACGCTTGGTAGCGGGCTTAGTCAAGCAGACGGAGAGTCGATTTTCTGTGGCATACGGGAGCGTATGCCCTGATTATCCCTTTGTCATGCGGTGTATCTGTGGTATAAAATTGGACACCACGTTATGGATACCCCGAAAAACTACTACATACCGACAGTGATTGAGAAGACGAGTCAGGGTGAGCGCGCCTATGACATCTATTCCCGCCTGTTGCTGGATCGAGTCATCTTCATCGGCACCGAAATTGACGACACGGTGGCCAACTCGGTCATTGCTCAGCTGCTTTTTCTGCAGATGACGGATCCGAAGAAGGACATCCACATCTACATCAACTCCCCCGGCGGTTCGGTAACGGCCGGCCTCGCCATCTATGATACGATGCAGTTTATCTCCTGCGATATCAACACCTACTGCATCGGCCTCGCCGCCTCCATGGCCTCCGTCCTGCTGGCGGCCGGCACCAAAGGCAAACGCTTCTGCCTGCCCAACTCTCATGTGATGATTCACCAGGTGCGCGGCGGTGCCCAAGGCACGGCGGCGGATGTGGAACGCACCATCAAGTTCATGTTCAGCCTGGATAAGCGCCTCACCGGCATCCTGGCACAGCACACCGGCAAGGATGTCGACACCGTGAAACAGGACCAGGATCGCGATAACTACATGACCGCCGAGGAATCCGTTGCCTACGGTCTGGTGGATCGCATTCTGGAGCACAACCCGCAGCAGAAGAAGTAAGCCGCCATGGCCAAGCAGCACGACAAGACCTGCCACCTCTGCGCCCAGAAACAGGCAGCAAGCCGCCCCATGCTCTCACTGGGGGAGCTCAACATCTGTTTTCCCTGCATTGAGAATCTGGACTACCACATGTTCATGTCCAACATGGGCGATATTGCGGCTGACCGCGTTCTCGCCCTCATCCGGGGCACACACCCGGAGCTGCTGCCCAAAGACGATTCCGAGGGCGACCCCGTGCTGGAGGTGGAAACCAAGGCTCAGGATGAGCTGCCCACCCCGGAGGAAATGCACCGGCAGCTGGACAACTACGTCATCGGTCAGGATTATGCCAAACGCACGCTCTGTGTGGCCGTGTACAACCACTACCTGCGTCTCCGCCAGCCGAAGAGCGATGACGGCACGGAGATTGAGAAGAGCAACATCCTGCTGGCAGGTTCCACCGGCTCCGGCAAGACCCTGCTCGCCAAGACCCTGGCCCGCATCCTGGACGTGCCCTTCTGCATCGTGGATGCCACCACGCTGACGGAGGCCGGATACGTGGGCGAGGACGTGGAAAACATCGTGCTGCGTCTCCTGCAGGCGGCGGATATGAATGTGGCCAAGGCCGAGCGCGGCATCATCTATGTGGATGAAATCGACAAGATCGGCCGCAAGACGCAGAATGTGAGCATCACCCGCGACGTATCCGGCGAAGGTGTGCAGCAGGCTCTGCTCAAGATTGTGGAGGGAACGGAATGCAACATCCCCCCCAAGGGCGGCCGCAAGCACCCGAATGAGCAGTATATCCGAGTGAACACGGAGAACATCCTCTTCATCTGCGGCGGTGCCTTCGTGGGGTTGGAGGGTATCATCCGCAAGCGTATCGGCTCCTCCGCCATGGGCTTTGCCTCCATCGAGGAAGACCGCAACACCAAGGAATACACGGAGGAGGAGGTACTCTCCAAGGCCATGCCGGAGGACTTCTTCATGTTCGGCATGATTCCCGAGCTCATGGGGCGTCTGCCCATCTTTGCCCCGCTCACCACGCTGACGGAAGACCAGCTCATGACGCTGCTGACGGAGCCGAAGAACGCGCTGGTGAAGCAGTACAACAAGCTGCTGGGCATGAGCGGCGTGAAACTCAAGGTCGAGGAAGCGGCTCTGCGAGCTATGGCACGCCAGGCCATTGAGCGCGGCACGGGCGCACGCGCCCTGCGCGGTATCTTCGAGCGTCTCATGCTCGATATCATGTACAAAGTACCCAGCGACAAGACCATCGACACCGTAATCCTCACGGAAGAGGCGGTGCTGGGCAAGGGCGAACCGAAAATCAAACACAAAAAAGCCAAGAAAGCCTGACGGGAGATGCTGGTACTGGGGATAGAATCAAGTTGTGACGAGACGGCGGTGGCTCTGCTGGAGTCCGCTGCCGGAGAGGTGCAGCCGCGCGTGCTCAGCTCCGTCATCTCCACCCAGATTCCCCTGCACCGCATGTACGGTGGGGTGATTCCCGAGCTGGCCTCCCGCAACCACTCCACCAACCTGCCCGTGGTGCTCCGCGAGGCGCTGGAAAAAGCCGGACGCAGCATTCATGAGGTGGATGTGTTCGCCAGCACGGCGGGTCCCGGACTGGTGGCGGCGCTGCTGGTGGGCAATACAGCCGCCAAGGCGCTGGCTCTGGCAGCGAAGAAGCCCTTTGTGGCAGTCAACCACCTGGAGGGGCACATGCTTTCCCCCTTCATCACGCGTCCGCAGGGGCTCGTGCCGCATCTCTCGCTGGTGGTATCCGGCGGGCACACCCTGCTGGTGGATGTGCGTGGCGTGAGCGACTACACACTCATGGGCCGCTCACTGGACGATGCGGCAGGCGAAGCCTTCGACAAGGTGGCCAAAATGCTTGATTTGCCCTACCCCGGCGGGCCGGAGATTGACAAGCGCGCCGAACAGGGAGACCCCGATCGATTCCGGCTTCCCCGCCCCATGATGCATGAGGATCACCTCGATTTCTCCTTCTCCGGGCTGAAAACAGCGGTACTCTACACGCTGCCGAAGCTGACCCCAAGCGGCAATCCGAACGACCTGCCGGAACAAACGCTCTGCGACCTCTGCGCCGGGGTGCGGCAGGCCATCATCGACGTGCTGCTGCACAAGGCCAAGAAAGCGCTCCGCAAGAGCGGTCACAAGGTGCTGGCCGTTTCCGGCGGTGTTTCCTGCAACAGCGCTCTGCGGGCTCAGCTGGCCGCGCACTGCGAGCGAGCCCGGGTGGAGCTGGTGCTGCCGCCCAACAGCCTGACCACGGATAACGCCGCCATGATTGCCTACGCCGGTATGCTCCGGGCACAGTATGGCGACTTCTCCCCTCTGGAGACCCCGGTAGACCCCAACCTCAAACTCGCCGGCATGCAGACCCGCGCCTGATTTCCACCACCATGAGCCTGAGAGAACGACTGACGGAAATTCTGCCCGGCCTGCTGCCGGAACGGGAAGAGAACGCCATCAAGGGCAAGGAACTCATCACCCGTGTGCGAGCGGTGCTGGGTGATGCTTACTCCGACCACTCGTTGCGCTCACAGTTCTCGTTCATGGCGCTGGATCCGGAATCCTGTCTGGCGCGCGTACCCAACGGCCAGGGCTACTACCTGCGAGGAGATGAGGACGACACCCCCTCACTGCAACACATCTTCGATTCCGGCGACCGCGAAGGAGAAGATTCTCTCAATAAGGCCATGGCGCTCGCCGTGCGTCTCTTCGATACTGCCGGCATGGGCGTGTTCGTCTACCCCGTTGATGGCGAAGAAAGCTGGGAACACCCGGATTTGGTCGCCGTACAATGGCCCGCCGGATGCCGCGACAACTCCGGAGCCTATATCCCCACCCCCACGGAGAAACCGCTGCGGGTAGCTTATCGCGCCGTTTGTGTGGGGTTCGGTGAATCTGCTGAGAGCTGCCGCCGCGCCTTTTACCGCGCGCTGGCCTGCGGCAACTGGGCAGAGCAGACCGAGCTGCTGCTCATGCCGGGGTGTGACAACGTGGAGGAACTCGCGGACCTGGCCGCGCAGCACGGCGTGGGTCTGCGCTGCATCGGGCTGGATGAGGAGGCTCTCGACTCCCTCCCCCGCGCAGATGAACTCTTCCGCATGGATGAACTGAGCACCCGCGAGCTGCTCAGCCACATCCCTCAGCACACCGTGGCTCACCCCCGCCGCCGGGATTACTCTGCCCGCGCCGCAGCCGCCCTGCCGGATACCGCCGTCGTGCTGGACTGGGCAGAGGGCTGTCTGGAGCGAGGCCGCGTGGAACCCTACGAGATGCGCGTGGCTGTCAACTGATACCCCTTTTCCGATGAAGCAACTTTTCCACAAACTGGCAGGCCGCCGTTACCACCGCCTCTTCCTGTTGGCGGGATTCCTGCTGGCCGCATGGGCTCTCTATCATCTGGCCTTCACGGCCGTGTTCGTGCACGAGAGCGTGGTGCTGCCCGGAGTGGTCACGGATGTGCGACAGAAACCCTACGAAGACTCCCTGCAAGCCCTCGTTCATGGTAGCGGCTCCTGCGCCGGAGACGTATCCTACCAGCCGCTGGTGCGCTTCACCCTGCCCTCCGGCCTCGTCATCAACCGTCTGATGTCCGATGCCGGCGACAAGGACTACACCATCGGCCAGCCCATCGAAGTCATCACACCGGAGCTCGACCCCAGCGGCGCCCGCATCAACGAGTGGAAGTACATCTGGGGCACAGAGACGATGGAACTGGGTGTCGGGGTCCTGCTGGTGCTGCTCGGCTACGCCCTGCGCGGATCTCTCCGCCGTCGACAGCCCGAAGTCAACGACAGAAAGCCGCAGCCTCGCCGCAAGAACACACCCGGCAGTCAAAAGAAAAAGCCAGCCACGCCCGGCCGGCGCAAATCTGCCCCCGCTTCCGACTCCCCCGCCCCCAAGCGCCGCAGCAGGAAGGAAAAAGAGGAATGACCATCTTAACCGTATTGCCTCAAAATAAAATCGAACCCAAGGGGGTGGTTGCCTCAAAATAAAT
>CAYYKC010000048.1:0-17690 GCA_964471605.1 uncultured Akkermansia sp.
AGTGCTTTTAATTTTGAGGCAACCATAAAACTTCATCACCGCAGGCGAAACGGCGATTCCTCGTTGGGTTCGATTTTTTTTGAGGCAATGCGTATTTTCGGTAATTCTGACAGTTATGGCTTTGTCATTGCCAGCCGCGGGCAGGGTGTGGTATAGTGTGAGACATTATATGGCACAGGAACGCATGACCGGAGTATTGATGCCGCTGTTTTCGCTGCGGAGAATGGGTGACCACGGTATCGGGGATTTGAAGGCATTGGAGGAATGGATTGATTGGGCGGCGGAGCATGCTGTGGGGTTTTTGCAGCTGTTGCCGGTGAATGCTCTGGGCGAGGAGGATTCGCCCTCCCCCTATTCTGCCATCAGTTCTGTTGCTCTGGAGCCTCTGTATCTGACGCTGGAGCGAGTGCCCGGCATGCCGCTGCCGCTCCCGCCTTATCAGGAAGATTTGCCCCCTCTGCAATTCCCGGATGATGCGGATTTGGTGGACTATGCCCGGGTGCGTACCTACAAGCGATTCTGGTTGCGACGTGCGTGGAAAGAGTTTTCGCAGGGAGATGAGTATGAATCGCTGCGGGCTGAGTTCCGCTCCTGGGTGGCGGAGCAGGGGGATTGGCTTCGTGATTTCTGTCTCTTTCGCGTGGCATCTCTGGTGTTCCATACCACGGCATGGTGGCAGTGGCCGGAGCAGAATCCGGATTCCATCCGCAATCGCGTGGTAGGCGGCCCTGATTCGCAGGAACCGTTGCACTATCAGGAGTGGCTGCAATGGCTCTGTGCCCGCGAGTGGGCTCAGGTGCGGGCACATGCCGATGCTTGCGGTGTCCTGCTCATGGGCGATGTGCCCATCGGCATTTCTGCGGCCAGCGCGGATGTGTTCTTTGAACGGCGCTATTTTGATATGGACTGGAGCGGTGGTGCTCCGGCAGAGGGTAATTTTGCCGAAGATCCCTTTACTGCCAAATGGGGGCAGAACTGGGGCATCCCGCTTTATCGCTGGGATGTCATGGAACAGGACGGCTATGCCTGGTGGAGCCGCCGGGTGCGGAAAATGGCTGAAATCTTCCGCATGTACCGCATTGACCATGTGCTGGGATTTTACCGCATCTATGCTTTCCCCTGGATGCCGGAGCGTAATGAGGAGTTCCTGCATCTGACACCGGATGAAGCGGCAGCCCGCTGCGGAGGCCGTCGTCCCGGCTTCCGACCACGCCCGGATTGGGAAAAGGCAGACCGTCAGGCCAATCTCATGCATGGAGACCATATCCTGCGACAGCTGATTAAGGCGGCCCCGCAGCAGCTTGTCATCGGTGAGGACCTGGGCTGTGTGCCGGATTATGTGCGGCCGGATTTATCGTTCCTCCGCATTGCCGGATTCAAGATTCCCCACTGGGAAATTGACGGGAATCAGAAGGTGATTCCGGGGGATAGCTATAACCCCTGTTCTTTTGCTACATATGCTACGCATGATTTTCCGCCGCTCTGCAATGATTGGAACGATTGGTACGTGAACGTCAAGCTGGCACGCGATGCCGTGGCGAACGAGAATCTGAGCATCGAGGAGCTGCGTCCCATCCTGCTTGCTGCTCGGGACAGCGGACGGGTGATGTGCTGGCTGGGTGATTTTGCCGGACTTTCCATGGAGGAAAGCATGGTTCCCTGGTGTTCCACCATCAAGAATGCGCTTGTACGCGCCTTGCTGCGTTGCCGCTCATCGTATGCTGCCCTCATGTGGACGGAGCTGTTCGATTATCCGGAGCGGCTGAATACCCCCGGCACCGTGGGGGGTACGAACTGGCGTCCACGCATGCCGTTCACAGCTGCAGAGGCTGGAGAGATGCCGCAGAGCGCCTGGTTGCGCGATTTATCGGCAGAGACCGATCGCGCCTGATGCCCACGGCTCAGTTGCCGTGGTAAGTCACGATGAATCGCGCGGTGTCCGGCAGCGCGGCACTGAGCCGTTTGGTCAGCTTGGTGAGCCTTGTATGGCTTTCTTCCACGGTGAGAGACGGTTCCTGGGGAATTGTGACGATGCAGAAATGCTTGTCATCCCGGCTGTAGGTGCTGATGTCTGAGGGTAGGGGAGCTCCCAGCTCAATCATGGCGGCCCGTACCATCCGTTGCCACTTTTCAGCCGGGGGCAGGGGATGTGGCTGGCTCGGTAGCTCGCGTATTTGCGGCTCTACATGAACCACTACGGCATCTGCCTGCAGGTGGCGCTTCACCTCATTGCGGAAGGCCTGAATCGGTACCTGCCAGTTATCGAGCGCGGCATCTTTCGGTAGCTCCAGGTCGGCAAAGATGAGGAAACCTTCCTCCGCATGCATCAGCACCAGCCCGTGCACACCGAAGCGGTGCGTGAGCGCGATGCGGCGGATGACGAATTCCGGCGTATCCGGCAGGCTTTCAGACGGTTCCACATGCAGGATGGTCTGTGCATGGGGCAGGTGCTGCTCCACCAGAGCCTCGATGGCTTCCGTTATCTCGTGAGCGGTGTCCACATGCAGGTTGCGCGGCACCTGGACTACCATTTCCACATGTGGCTGGTTTCCCACCTCTCGCACACGGACGCTGTGCAGGGGGTAAGCGGGCATGTTTTCCTGCATGATTCGGCGAATGGTTGCCGCTGCTTCCGTATCTGCCTTGTCCATGAGATTTTCCACGGATTTCTTCCCAAGCTCCCAGCAGATATGAAGAATGAACAGCGCGACGACCAGAGAGGCGAACACGTCCGCTCTCATCAGCAGCCAGTGTTGCCAGCTGCCTGCCTCTGCCATGGGGGCCAGTGCCACACAGCACAGACCCGTCAGTACGGCCAGACTGCTCCAGATGTCGGAGGAAAAATGCGCGGCGTCCGCTTCCAGCGCTGCGCTTTTCGTATCACGTGCCACGCGGTAGAGCATGCGCGCGCGGTTAACGTCCACCACGATGGAGACAATCACCACCGCAAAGGCCCAGATGCTCAGCTCTACATGCAGGGACGCATCCGGGTTCTCGCTGCACAGTCGTTCCAAGGCTTCCATGATGACCCATATGGCTGTCCCCAGCAGCAGGAGTGCTTCGGCCAACGCCATGAGATTCTCCACGCGACCATGCCCGTAGGGATGTTCCTCGTCCGCCGGTTGTGCTGCCACTTTCACGGCATAGAGTGTACCGCCCGCTGCCACCAGATCCAGCGCGCTGTGCAGCGCTTCTGACAGTATACCCAGCGACCCGGTCATCAGCCCCACCACCAGTTTCATCAGCGTGAGTAGTCCGCTCCAGACAACAGATGATATGGCGGCTATCGATTTTTTTAAATTGGCTTCCATGTCTTCATTTACTCTACCTACAGATTAAGCATTAGTCAAGACAAACAGATTTCTAACTTTGTAAGGAGCCGGAGCTGATTGGCGATTGTAAGGCCTGCGGAATACAGAGTTGACGAAGCTGTATGAAAAGTCTATACTTCGCTCATGGCGATAGAATCTTTTGAAGGGGCTCAACCCGAATTGGATGCTCCTGCTTTTGTGGCAGCAAGCGCAGATTTGATAGGCCGGGTAAAGCTGGCTCCGGATTCTTCTGTGTGGTATAATACGACTGTGCGTGCGGATGTTGCGGATATCATTATCGGCCCTGGCTCGAATGTGCAGGATAACTGCTGTCTGCATGTGGATTATGATATCCCTTGTGTACTGGGCAGCCATGTAACTGTCGGACATAGTGTGACGTTGCATGCCTGTACCATCGAGGATGATTGCCTCATCGGTATGGGGGCTGTGGTGCTGGATGGTGCAGTCGTGGGGAAGGGCTCCATTGTGGGCGCACATGCTCTGGTGACGAAAAACACGATTATTCCGCCCCATAGTCTGGTGCTGGGGTCTCCGGCCAGAGTAGTGAAGCAGCTCTCTCCTGAGTCTGCTGTGGCTAATCACGCTCATGCCGCAGATTACATCATTTTGGCGCGTCGCTTTTTCTCGCGTAGTTGAAGGGGAAAAGTGAATCGCCCTTGACATGCAGGCTTACGGCTGATAGACTGAGCACGTCCAGCCGGTTTCCCATGAATAATCACGAACTCTATCCTGTGTATCGTTTCTATGTCCGCATGATTCGATTGTGGTTTTTGCTGTTCTTGCCTCTTGGGGTGGGGGGCGCGTGTCTGGTGTATATGCTGGGCGGCAGCAGAGAGACGGCTATATTGACATTCATCGGCTGTGCGTTTGCGGTGACGGTATGTGGAATATTACGCAATCAATTTCTGCCTTGTCCGTGTTGCGGCAGGCGAACAGTTGGGCTTCGCGGGGAGTCCGGACATATTCTGTCTGCGGAGTGGACGCTGTCTCCTTTCGTGGCCTGTTGTCGCTCATGCGGAAAAAGGATGCGAACGGATTTGGCATTGAAATCCAACATTTTTTTCAAATCCATACCTACCAGGGTGACAGTTGAGCAGTTGGACGCTATGCGGCACGATACATTCTGAACCAAGGCCATTGTATGAAGATTCCGTTTGTTCGTTTTTCGCTGCTGTTGTTGATCGCGGCAACTGACGTTTCCTCAGCCGTGCTGGATTTCGGTCCGCCGCCGGTGCAGGAGAGTGCGGCGGCAGAGGCGGCTAATCTGAGGTTAAGCCGGGCGAAACTCTCTTCACTGCAACGCGCAGCTTCTGCATGCAGCGGGATGCGGGTCGTGCTGGTGCATTCAGCACAGGCCCGTATGCGGCGGTCTGTGGAGTTGGCGCATTTCAATGAGGCCGAGATGGCACAGATGAAGTCGCTCATTTTCCGCATGAGCGCGGTGAAGGAGGTGCCGTCCGCAGCAGCCAATGCGGGGCTCGTGGTGAAGCTGGAGCTGCTGGGGCAGGGCGATACTGTGCTCGACAGCGTAGAGTATCTGGACGTGACCGGGGAGGGGCTGGTGAATGCACAGGGATATGCAGAAGGCTCGCGTCTGCTGTTGCGCGGGGTTGATGCCACGTCTTGGCATCTGCTCATGCGGGCGGAGCAGGCTCGTGCCATTGCTGCTAACCCTGCGCCCTCCCGCCAGCGCAATCGCCCCATCCGCTTTGCCTGCATTCCGCAGCCCCCGGCTCCGGATGAGGAATCAGACCCATTCCCGCAAGCAGAGAAAGAATACTACCACAAAGACTGTCGCCACGAGCATAAGCACCACAAACACCGCAAGAAGAAGCACTACTGCGACCACCCGCAGAAAAAGTGATGTGCGGGGGCGGTGCTTCAACCGCTACATCCCGTTTACACGGTGAGTGTTTCCTCCCACTCCGGCAGGTCGTGACCGATGAGCCAAGGCTGATACTCCGGGGGGATGGGGGATTGGAGCGCGATGCGGCGTCCGTCTGCCGGATGATTGAATGCCAGTCGCCAGGCATGCAGCATCAGGCGTCCGGGTTTTGCTTTCTGACGCTGCGGGTGGGCATAAATGGGGTCGCCCACCAGCGGGTGCCCCAGATGCAGCATGTGGACGCGTATCTGGTGGGTGCGACCGGTATGCAGCGTACACATCACCAGACTGGAATCTGTGGCGGCATCATAGTGCAGCACCTGCCAGTCGGTGATGGCCGGTTTGCCGGAACCGGGATTGACCACCGCCATCTTGAGGCGGTTCACCGGATGGCGTCCGATGTTGGTGAACACGGTGCCGCCATTCTCTTTCGGTCGTCCCTGTACGACAGCCAGGTAGATTTTTCCCGTGTCGCGGTTGGCAAACTGTGTGGTGAGTGACAGGTGCGCCGCGTCATTCTTGGCCACCACAATGCATCCGCTTGTGTCCTTATCCAGCCGATGAACGATGCCGGGTCTTTCCACCCCGCCGATTCCGGATAAATCGCCGCAGTGGAAAAGGACGGCGTTGACCAGTGTGCCGTCCGGATTGCCCGCCGCCGGATGGACGACCATGCCGCTCTCCTTGTCGATGACAATGACATCCTTGTCCTCATACAGCACGGATATGGGGATATCTTGCGGCTGTGCTTCGGCGGGTTCCGGCTCCGGAATCGACACCTCGATGCGCATGCCTCGTTCCACCGGAGTTTTAGCCTTGGTGGATTTGCCGTTGAGGGTGATGGCACCTTCCTTGATGAGTGCCTGAATGCGGGCGCGGGAGAGCTCCGGCAGCTGCGCGGCCAGAAATTGATCCAGCCGTGTTCCGAAAGAATCTTCGACGATTATCAGCATGGTGCAGGGGTGCTGGGGTTACATGCCCGTCGGGTTATCGATAAAGATGACGGGAAGCCCGAATCTCTCTGCCAGCAGCTCGCCCAGCGCTTTCACGCCGAAAGTCTCTGTGGCATAGTGCCCGGCAAAGAAGAGATTCATCCCCATGTCCTCGGCAGTATTGGACACCCAGTGGTTTTCTTCGCCTGTCAGGAAAGTTGTGTAGCCCAGTTTCTGCACGTCATACACTTCCGGGCCGCCACCGCCGGAGCAGATGACCACACGACCTGCCGGTGTATGCGGGGTAGGCATCGGGCCTGTTACCTCGCAGCCTGTCACCTCCGCATATCGGTCGCGCAGCTCTTCCACTGTGCCCGGGAACACCCCGGAGAGACAGTATTCCAGCTCCGGTTGTGTTTCCTGCAGACCGAGCGCCTGCGCCAGTCGCGCATTATTGCCCAGCACGGGATGCACATCCAGAGGCAGGTGTGCGGCATATACCGCCAGATTGGCTTGCAGGCAAGTCTCCACCTTGCGCTTCCACCAGCCCGTCAACGGACGCAAACCGCACCAGTACAGACCATGATGCAGCACGAGCAAGTCCGCACCTGCAGCCACGGCAGCATCCAGCGTGCGCTGTGACCCATCCACCGCCAGCGCCACCTTGTGCACGGTGCCGTTGTTTTCCACCTGCAGCCCATTGAGCGCCACGGGTGCGTCCTTCACCTCCGTTACACGCAGCGTGCTGTCCAGCAGGCTCACTATTTCATCAAGCGTTGTCATCTCGTTCAGTTAGAGGAAATATCAGTCCATCAATGGAATTAATCTTCTGCTGCGGGCATGCTGCGCTGGCGGATTTCGCGGTGCAGGCGGCGATTGAACTCGCCCGCCATATCATAACCGCTTTCGCGCAGGTATTGCCCCAGAGCTGCCACCTCCACCAGTCGCGTCATATCGCGTCCGGGTGCCACCGGCAGGTTCAGACGCTCCACCTCTACGCCGAGAATGGTCATCATCTTGCGCTCCAGACCCAGGCGCTCCAACTCCGACATCTGACCGTCCGTCAGGTTGATGACCAGCTCAATCTTCTTCTCCCTTCGGTATGCTTTCAGTCCGAAGAGGTTGGTGACATTGATGATGCCGATACCGCGAATTTCGATGAAGCCGCTGCTCAGTGCCGGGGCTGAGGCTATCAGCTCGCCCCCTATGTTGCGGATGCGTACCATGTCATCAGCCACCAGGGAGGAACCGCGCTCCACCAGCCCCAGAGAAATTTCGCTCTTGCCCACGCCGCCCTTGCCGGTGATGAGCACCCCCACGCCCCGCACGTCCACCATGCAGGCGTGCATCGTGGTGCTGTCGGCAAACTCGTTTTCCAGAATCACCGTGGCACGGTTTACGAAGTTCATTGTCAGCATGTTCGTGCGGAACACAGACACCGTGTTGCTGTCGGCCATGGCCAGCACGTCTGCCGGCACATCCATCCCGCGCGCAAAAATCAGACACGGGATGTTTTCCCGGAAAATGCGTTGCAGGCGCTCCCTCCGCTCCTCACCCTGCAGAGAGTTCAGGTAGGCCATTTCCGCCGCGCCGAATACCTGAATGCGCTCGTGGGCAAAATAGCCGAAATACCCCGTCAGGGCAAGCCCCGGTCGGTTGATGGATGGCTGCAGGATGTAGCGCGACATCCCCAGCGGGCTATTCAGTAACTGCAACTCCAGCACGCCGCGGTAATTCTCATAAAACCGCGATACCGATACATGCTCCACTTTCCGTACAATCGGGTTCTTCATACTCTCTCCGTTCATTGTAACGAACTTATCTCTCCCGGTCAAGATTATTCACATTTCCGTTTCCCTGCTCGTCTGAAAGTTTTTTTCATTATTTTCGAACGGCTGTTGAATGACAATACCTCAGAATGTTTCTAAACAGTGACCGAAAGGAGTCTCAACGCCATGAAAAAAACACAGATGATAGCAATGTTGTTGGCCTTTTCCGGGCTGGGGAGTGTCGCCGTGGGGCAGAATGTAGCTTCTTATCAGATTGGTAAGAGGGCGGTGAAGTCTGCGTCCGTGGCGCAGTTGCAGCAGGCCTTGCAGAATGGGGTGAGCCCCAGCGCACAGGATGCAGATGGTGAGTCGCTGCTGATGGAGGCGGTGGAAACCGGTAATGTGGCCATGGTGCGGGCACTGATTGCCGCCGGTGCGAATGTGAATGCAGCGGATGATGACGGCGAGACGGCGCTGATGATTGCCGCAGATGACGGACGCGCGGATATTGTCAAGGTCTTACTGGCTGCCGGTGCAAATGTCAATGCTTTCGATGAAGATGGTGAGACGGCGCTGATGCAGGCTGCCGGGGAGGGTCGCATCGATGTGGTGCAGGCGCTCATCGCCGGTGGTGCCGATGTGAACATGATGGACCATGAAGGACGCACAGCCTTGCAGCATGCCCGCGAGGAAGGACGCAACCGGATCGTGACGATTCTTCAGAATGCCGGAGCACAATGAGCATTTTTCCCGTAATAGGATAGGTTAATTAGTACAGGAAACGATACCGGCATCCTCCGTATGGGGGATGCCGGCTATTTCAGCAATTATTTTACATCGATTTGCGATCAGGCAGACCCCTCCGGGGCGACTTTGTCGAGCCATTCGGTCGGAATGCGGATAGGGCGTCCCTGCGGCATCTGGACGAGCGCCAGTCGCTGGCGGACGGTGACGCAGAGTTTGTCGTTGGCGACACGGCGAATCTCGAACTTGAAGTAGAGAGAGGATTTTTCCGCGCGTTCCAGGATGCCGTTGACCACAACATCGTCTGCCAGAAAGGCCGGGGAATGGTAGTCAACCTCGTGGCGGACGAGGACTGTGTGGCGGTTTTGTTCCAGCGCGAGGGTGGCATAATCTATGCCCATTTCAGAGGCCATGAGGGTGCGAGCCTGTTCAACCCAGCGGAGGTAGGCCAGATTGTGTACCACGCCGCCGGCATCGGTGTCGTAGTACATCACCTTGTAAGGAAGTGTGTATTGCTGAATCATGCTGAAAAGCAGGGGGAGGCTTTTTCAAGTCTCCCCCTTTCTTGTGTGGTTAAAGTGTTTTGAGGTAATCCTCTACGGCAGAGGTGACATCTTTCATATCGTCCAGGGTGAGCTCACCCATGTGGGCAATGCGGAAGGTCTTGTCCTTGAGACCGCCGTAGCCGTTGCCCAGCTGCATGTTGCGCTCGGCAAGGAAAGCATTGAGCGCGGGGATGGAGATGAGCTCGGAGCGGCCTTTCGGGCAGGCATCGATGACGGTGAGAGTCTTGGAAAGGTACTTGCGGTTCGGGTAGACACGGAAGTACTCATCGGCCCAGGCGCGGGTGTAGGCTGCTGTCTGCTCGTGGCGGGCGAAGCGATTTTCGATACCTTCTTCGTTCACGATGTGCTGGAGCTGCTTGTCCAGCGCATACATGAGGGAAAGGCAGGGGGTGGAGGTGTACTGGTAGTTCTTCTTGTCAATGAAATCCCAGATGGTGCGCAGGTCGAAGTACAGACCGCGATTGGGTACTTCGGCGGTGCGGTCGTAGGCCTTGCGGCTCATGGAGCAAATGGCCAGACCGGGAGGTAGTGCCAGCGCCTTCTGGGTGGAGGTAATCAGCACGTCGATACCCAGCTTGTCGGTCTCAATTTTGGAACCGGCGGCAGAGGAGACGGCATCCACGCACCAGACCACGTCCGGGTATTTCTTCATCACCTCGGCAATTTCCTCTACGGGGTTCTGAATACCGGAGGATGTTTCGTTGTGCGTGACGGTCACCACATCGTACTTACCGGTGGACAGGGCAGCATCCACCATCTCGGGGGTGGTGGGTTCACCCATCTCGCTGGAGAACTTATCGGCGGGTACCCCGTTGGTCACAGCCATTTTGTACCATTTATCGCCGAAAGCGCCTACGGAGAAAACGGCGGCGCGCTTGGCCGTGCAGGAGCGAATGGCACCTTCCATAAGGCCGGAACCGGAGGAGGTGGAAAGCAGGATGCGGTTCTCCGTGAACAGCACTTTCTGCATGTTGTCAGAGATACGCTTCTGAATCTCAGATGCCTTCTTGGAGCGATGGGCAATCATCGGCAGACTCATCTCCTGAAGAATATCATCCGACACGATGGTCGGACCCGGAATAAACAGTTTGATAGCCATGGTTGTGATAAAGAGTTATCTAAGTACCCTCCATACTAGCACCAAAAACGGGTGGATGCGAGCATAAAGTGAGTCGGTGACAAAGAAGAATGTTGCATGTATGACCGAATCGCGTTAGAATCAGGGCGTATGAAACCTGCATGTCGTCTAGTCATCCTGCTGCTTGCCTCTCTTGCGGTGGCATCCGGTGCGGCTGCCGGGGCAGAGGGTGCGTCCGCCGCTAAAGCCGGTGTGGTGAACCGAGTGGCTGCCACGGTGAACGGCCGTCCGATTACCTCCAGCGAAGTACGAGCCCGTCTGGGCCCCTATTTCCGTGAGCTGATGATGCTGTATCCCCGTCAGGGTCCCCGTTTCAATTCTGAGCTGGTAAAGGCGAAGAAGGCCGTGCTGAGCGAGCTGATTGACCGCGAACTGGTGCTCAGCGAGTTCGAAACCAAGGGATATATGCTCAAGGATGACCAGATTGAGGGCGAGATTAACCGCCGCATTCTGACGATATTCAACGGTAATCGTAAGGAATTTCTGGACAATCTGCGGAAGAGCGGCATGACCTACAGTGAGTACCGCGACTCCGTCCGCAAGGAGATTACGGTGGCCTCCATGCGTGCTTCCCGCTATGACCGCGGCATCCCGCCGACCCCGGATGAAATCCGTGCCGAGTACAATGCCACGAAGCATGAGTACCGCAACATCCTGAATGACTCCATTCAGTACGACAAAATCTTCATCCCGGCCGGTGACCCGGAGGATCCCATGCTGACGCCCGAAGACCAGTACAAGACGGCGGTGGCTCTGAAAGAAAAACTGGACAGAGGTGAGATTTCCTTTGCTGATGCTGCGAGGAAGTACTCCCGCGACTCCAAGGCAGAGGAGGGCGGTGTATGGCCTCGGATGAAGCGCAGCGATCTGGCGGTAGATTTCGCCAACGTGGTATTCAGCGCCAAACCCGGTAAAACCATCGGGCCGCTGCTTGACCCGCAGGGCTTCACCATCGTGAAAGTTCGCAGCCGCCACCTTGCGCCGGCTCCTCCTCTGAGCAACCCGGAAGTGAAACGCCAGGTGGATGATGCCGTGCGCCGCAAGCAGAGCGAGAAACGCTACCGCGAGTGGGTCGAACGCCTCCGCGAGCGCGCCGTTGTGCGCCAGTACATCTGATTCATTCTTGCCGCCTTCGGGCGGCAATTTTTTTGCACTCACATTATCAGTCAATCGTCAATCGTTCCGTATACACACCTATTCTGCGCTTGCCAACGGGTGGGGAAAGGTGTACACTACACGTCATGAACATCAAGCTTTTCAAAGACCTCTGCGAGGCTACCGGTGCTCCCGGTTTTGAGTATGCTATCCGTGATCTCATCATCAGCGAGATGACCCCGCTGGCAGATGAAATCTCCGTGGACAACATCGGCAACGTCACTGCCCTCATCAAGGGTAAGAGCTCGGAGAAGACCATCATGTGCGCCGCTCACATGGACGAAATCGGTTTCATCGTCCGCCATATCGACGATAACGGCTTCATCCGCATCCTGCCGCTGGGCGGATTCGACCCCAAGACGCTGACGGCTCAGCGCGTGATGGTGCACGGCAAGAAGGACCTTCCCGGTTGCATGGGCGTGAAACCCATTCATGTGATGAGCCCGGAGGAACGCACCAAGATGCCCGCCGTCACCGATTACGTGGTTGACCTTGGTCTGCCGAAGGACGAGGTGGTCAAGTATGTGTCCGTGGGCGATTCCATCACCCGCGTGAGCGACCTCGTGGAGATGGGCGACTGCCTGAATGTGAAGAGCATCGACAACCGTGGAGGCTGCTTCATGCTGATTGAGGCCGTGCGTGCCATCATCGCCTCCGGCAACCGCCCGGACTATGACCTCTACGCCGTATTCTCCGTGCAGGAGGAAGTCGGCCTGCGCGGTGCACAGGCTGCCACCCTGTCCATTCAGCCCACCTTCGCCTTTGCTCTGGACGTGACCATCGCCTTTGATACCCCCGGTTCCGGTGCTCACGACAAATGCACCGAGCTGGGCAAGGGTACGGCCATCAAAGTGTACGACGGCACCCTCATCACCGACCCCCGCATGGTGAAGTTCATGACCGCTCTGGCAGAAGAGGGCGAAATCCCCCACCAGCTGGAGCTCCTCTCCGCCGGCGGCACAGATGCCGGAGCCATGCAGAAGTTCACCAGCGGCGGCGCCATCTGCGGTGCCATCTCCATCCCCGTCCGCAACGTCCACCAGAGCATCGAAATGGCGCACAAGGTGGATGTACAGGCCAGCGTGGACCTGCTGACCGCCTGCTTTACCTCCCTCTCCCGTTGGGACTGGAGCTGGAAGCCCGGCGACCGCACCCTTGCCCCCAAGGCCTGATAGTGCAGTAACTCATTTTCCAACATCGGGTGGCGGTTCTTCCGTCACCCGCTTTTTTTCGCCGGATGATTTGCCCAACACAGCCCGGCTTCGTCCACCTGCGGCAGATTTAGATAGCGGGTGCGCAGCAAATCGGAGCTGCGGTGGCCCATCTCGATTCCCCGTAGTTTCGAAGGGGAATCGCCTCGGCGTAGCCGGAAAGGGTTCGCATTTCCGGCGAAGACGCTCCCATCAGCCACATGCCCAAAACTGCCTGGCTTCCTCCACCCGCGGCAGATTCAGATAGCGGGTGCGCAGCAAATCGGCACTGCGGTGGCCCATCTCCAGCTGCAGCGCTCCCAAATCCCGGAAATATGCCGCATGGTAACTCGCGAAGGTATGCCGGCACACATCCGGCATCCATTGTCCGGGTGCAAAACCCGCCGCGCGTCGCAATCGCTGCCATCGCGCTTCCCAGTTGCGCGGAATCCGCAGCCGCATTCCTCGCAACAACTCCCGCCGCCGCAGCGGCACCACACGCCCGCCGCCCGTCTTGCTGCACCGCCCCGGCACCACCACACAACCGCGCTCCGTCTGCACATCCTGCGTCTGTAACCTCGCCACCTCCTGTGGGCGTAACCCGCAGTACAGCAACAGGTGAAGCGATAAACGCATCGCCCTGTGCTCCGGCAACTGCACAGCGGTCTCCAACCTCGCCACCTCCTCCCGCCGCAGCGGCACAATCTCTCGCTCCTGCATCCTCGGCCCCTCCACCCGCGCCACCGGATTTTCCGCACACCACTCCTGCCGCATCCCGTGCGCGAACACACTATGCAGCATCGCCCGCCCCTTGCGAAACGAACTGGCGCTCCCCCCGAACGCCGCCTGCAATAGCTCGCGACACTCGCGGCTGCTCATCGCCCGCAGCGGACGCGCTGCAACACCCGACACCCGCAGCAAACGCCGCGCATAATGCCGCAAATCACGCCTCGTCGTCGGCCGCCGCTCCGCGCGCGCCTCCACACTCGCCCACACCGCCGTCTCGAAAGAGACCGTGTGCTCCTGCCTGGCCAGCTCCTCCACCCCCAGCCGCATGACCCTCCGCATCAGGCAAATCAACGCCCTCTTATCAAGCCCCGCCACACGCTCGCCCAGCTCCTCGCTCATCTCTAATACCAGGCGCGCTGCATCCTTGCTGTCCAGCGGCAACTCCTCCATGATTCTCTCTGCTGTTTTCATAACTCTTTATTGGTAGATGGGGTAAGTATTCCGAATACTGTGTCAAGAAAATTATGCCTGTTTTTACCCGAATCGGATGTTTATTCGGTACAATACAATGGGTTATGTAATTCGTCAATAGCCGAGCAATGTGTTTCACTTCATGCCCTCCCTTAAATGGGGGATTGACAGGCAACAGGCTAAATCTTGTCCCCGATGGGGGTATTCGGAAAGATGTAGACTGTGGCAACTGCGAAGTATGCGTTCATGTACGCTTTCTATGCTACCTGATATGCCCGTGGAAATTTAACACGATGCTTCTACTCCCCATCTGCGCATTGATATATGGCCACAAAGTTTTTCAACAACATCAATCACTCGCTTTTTGATAAACTCAAAGGCATAGCAGGAAAGATGACCAACTTTAACAGTTTCCTTGCTGTTGCAGGCTTCTTCCGTTCTTCTGGCTATTTCAAGTTACGCCGAGAATTAGAAAAAGTTGAGGAAATAAAAATTCTTGTAGGTATCAACGTGGATGAGATTTTCCGCAAACATAACAAAGCTTTGCTGATGTTGGCAGAGCCTGACAAAGCTAAAGACCTTTATAAAGCAGATTTTTGTGATGATATTATCAAGGCCGACTACTCTCCAGAGATTGAAGCAGGTATTTTGCAAATGTTTGACGACTTATCTACCGGTCGACTGCAAATGCGTATTCATCCCACCAAGAATCTCCACGCCAAGTTCTATTTATGCTTACCTCATGACCACAATGAAAACAGCGATGGTTGGGTGATAATGGGGTCTTCCAATATCTCAGATTCAGGGCTTGGCTTGACCATCGCACCACGCTATGAGCTTAACGTCGCAATGAAGGACTACGATGATGTTAAGTATTGTTTGGATGAATTTAACAAACTTTGGGAAGAATCCGTACCTTTAACGAATGCGGACATCGAAAAATGCAGGGAAAAGACTTATCTTGGCTATCAACCTACTCCGTACGAGATTTACATAAAAGTTCTCATTGATACGTTTGGCGACCAAGTGGAGGATGATTTTGTTACCCAACTTCCACCTGGGGTAAAAGAACTGAAATATCAAAAAGATGCCGTTATTCAAGGATATCAAATGATGATGCAGCATAATGGCGTCCTGCTTGCAGATGTTGTAGGCTTGGGTAAAACGATGATAGCTACGATGATAGCCAAACGATTCATCGAAGCAAATGGAAGGCGTGACACTCACATTCTCGTGGTTCATCCACCCGCACTTGCTGAAAATTGGCGCAGCGCATTCAAACAATTCGGCATTTTCCGTAATGCTCAGTTCGTTACAAACGGAAGTCTCTCCAAAATACTCGACGGGCGTGACCAGTATAGAGATGCACAGGATTTTTCCCTGATCATCGTTGATGAAGCACACGGCTTTCGCAGTGATACCGCAGGTAAATACGATGAACTACAGAAAATATGTAAAGCTCCTTGCTATTACCCTGGCTTATTAAAAAATACACAGAAGAAAGTCATTCTTCTGTCTGCCACTCCTATCAATAATCGACCCGATGATTTTCTTAATTTGTTGTTGCTTTTCCAGAATAGCCGGAGTTGTACTATTGATGGCGTACCAAATATCAAAGCATTCTTTGCTCCATATATTGCGAGATATAAGAGCTTGATGGCTGAACGAGATAAGCGTAATGTTACAGAAGAGGTAGAAAGCCTGTATGAAGAAATACGCTCCAAGGTAATAGATAAGATTACGGTACGAAGAACTCGAACAAATATTCAAAATGACCCAGAATATCAAGCCGATATCAATAAGCAAGGTATCACTTTTCCTGATATAGCGCAGCCTCAGGAAAGGGTATATCAAATGGATTCAGTCACAAGCGGATTGTTTTATGCAACTCTTTCGGCACTTGCTGATGAGGAAGCAGTGGAACATCTTACTTATGCTCGTTATAGAGCTATTGAATTTCTGCGAGACAAGAGTCGGACAAAATATAAAAATGCAGAGCAGATGGGACGTACCCTGGCCGGAATCTACCGAGTTCACATGGTTAAGCGTCTGGAGAGTAGTTTCCATGCGTTCAAAAAATCCCTGAATACACTTCATCGCATCACCTGTGATATGATAACAATGTTTGAGAAAAATACTGTTATCATCGCTCCAGAACTGAATGTAAAACGATTACAGGAAAAGGACATGGAGCTAGAGCAGATTATCGAGTTAGCTTTGGAAAAAGGCTTCCAAGAAGAAGAAATCCGTTTTACTGCAGATGAATTTAAGCCTGAGTTCATTGAAATGTTGCATCGGGATAGGGATATTCTTTTCTCTCTCATTGAGAAATGGAAACATATAACGATTGACCCCAAATTCGACCTTTTTTGCAAAGATTTACAAACGAGGTATCTTGCATCGGACATCAACCCAAGTGGAAAACTTGTTGTCTTCTCTGAAAGTGTTGACACACTCACTTACCTGTACTCTGCCTTGGGTCAGAAACTCGGTAGAAGAGATATTTTGCTTGTTACCGCATCTAACCGAGGTAAACACGGTGAGACCATAAAGGTAAACTTTGATGCAAACCATTCTGAAGATGCCGGAGAGTATAATATTCTTCTCACCTCCGACGTGTTAGCAGAAGGTGTTAACCTGCACAGGGCTAACGTCATAATCAATTACGATTCCCCTTGGAATGCGAGTCGTCTCATGCAGCGCATTGGACGTGTTAACCGTATAGGCTCAACGGCTGATACTATACACAATTTCCTATTCTATCCATCCAGTCAGGGAGACAAGGAAATCCAGCTATACAAAAATGCGCTTATCAAGCTCCAAAGCTTCCACTCTGCGTTTGGTGAGGATGCTCAGATATTTTCCCGAGAGGAAATAGTTAAACACTTCGAACTTTACGACAGTAAGGTTACTGATGTCATAGATAGGAAGCTTGCTTTGCTTAGAGAGGTTCGTGAGCTATATAACTCGGATAGAGTTTACTACCACAAAATTAAAGCCTTGCCAAAGAAAAGTCGTGTGATGCGCAGCTCGACGAAACATTCTGCTAAGACTGTAGCGTTTATCTCCTCTCCTATCAAAACAGAGTATTATCTCTGTTCCTCCCAAGATACAAGAGCCATAGACCTGCTGGAAGCCGTGGAGTATCTCAAAGCTACTCCTGAGGAAGAACCGGCTTCGGTAAGTTCTGCCTTGGAAACACAACATTTTGAACATGTCAATAATGCCTTACAGAAGTTCCGCGCCGAACACATAGAGGCTATTAATCCAGTTTCAGTTAAAACTGCTGATTTGGACAAAAAGTCGGCTGAGGCACTTAAGTATCTCAGAAAGTTGAAACGGGCTCTTTCAACCGATTCTCAGGCAAACTACCTTTGCGATAGGCTTATTGCGCTCATTGCCGAGGGTGTGTATTCTCCCTTGCCCAAAAAGGTTATCAAGCTTGCAAAAGCACATAAGGCACATGAAGTGTTGCCATTCTTGCATGAACTGGCGAAAGAATACAATGCCAGCGATACATTATCCTCAACCTCAACCGCCACAGATAATACTGCACCTGGCATCATTATTTCTGAAACCTTTATCTAAAACCTGCACATGCCCAAGTACACTAACGCTGATTTCAAAACTATATTCCAGTCCCCGTTCAACAAGGAGACATGGGTAACGCTTCTCCGCAATTTGTTTAGCGATGCTAAACAATCCCGGTTTCTAGTCGATTGGGAAACTCGGTTAATATTTTGTGGTAACATGCGGCTGTTCGGGGTAAAATCCGAGCC